>DASTWT010000104.1:0-8665 GCA_035765815.1 Luteimonas sp.
GCCTTCTCGATCTCGTCGAGCAGGATCACGCTATAAGGCTTGCGCCGTACCGCCTCGGTCAGGTAGCCGCCTTCCTCGTAGCCGACATAGCCGGGTGGCGCGCCGATCAGCCGCGCCACCGAATGCTTCTCCATGAATTCGCTCATGTCGATGCGGATCATGGCGTCCTGGGTGTCGAACAGGAAGGCGGCCAGCGCCTTGCACAGTTCGGTCTTGCCGACGCCGGTCGGGCCGAGGAACAGGAACGAACCACTGGGCCGGTTCGGGTCGCTCAGGCCGGCGCGCGAGCGGCGCACGGCATCGGACACGACCCTGATCGCCTCCTCCTGGCCGACGACGCGCGTGTGCAGCTGCGACTCCATCTGCAGCAGCTTCTCGCGCTCGCCCTCGAGCATCTTCGCCACCGGGATGCCGGTCCAGCGCGACACCACCTGCGCGATCTCCTCGGCGGTGACCTTGTCCTGCAGCAGCGTGAAGCCCTTGTTTTCCGCTTCCTGCGCGGCCTTGAGCTGCTTCTCCAGCTCCGGGATGGCGCCGTACTGGATCTCGCTCATGCGCGCGTAGTCCTGCCGGCGCTGCGCGGCCTCGAGGTCGAGGCGCGCCTGCTCCAGCTGCTCCTTGACCTTCGTCGCGCCCTGCAGCGTCGCCTTTTCGGCCTTCCAGACTTCCTCGAGGTCGGTGTACTCGCGCTCCAGCGCATCGATCTGCGCCTCGAGGTCGGCGAGGCGCTTCTTCGACTCCGCATCCTTCTCCTTCTTCAGCGCCTCGCGCTGGATCTTGAGCTGGATCAGCCGGCGCTCCTTGCGGTCCATCTCCTCCGGCTTGGAGTCGATCTCCATGCGGATGCGCGAGGCCGCCTCGTCCATCAGGTCGATGGCCTTGTCGGGCAGCTGGCGGTCGCTGATGTAGCGGTTGGACAGCGTGGCCGCGGCGACGATCGCCGGGTCCGTGATCTCCACGCCGTGGTGCACCGCGTAGCGCTCCTTGAGCCCGCGCAGGATCGCGATGGTGTCCTCCACCGACGGCTCGCCCACGAACACCTTCTGGAATCGCCGCTCCAGCGCCGCGTCCTTCTCGATGTACTTGCGGTATTCGTCGAGCGTGGTGGCGCCGATGCAATGCAGCTCGCCGCGCGCGAGCGCGGGCTTGAGCATGTTGCCCGCGTCCATCGCGCCCTCGGCCTTGCCGGCGCCGACCATGGTGTGCAGCTCGTCGATGAACAGGATGATGCGGCCCTCGTTCTTCGCGAGGTCGTTGAGCACGGCCTTGAGCCGCTCCTCGAACTCGCCGCGGAACTTGGCGCCGGCGATCAGCGCGCCCATGTCGAGCGAGAGCAGGCGCTTGCCGCGCAGGCCCTCGGGCACCTCGTTGTTGACGATGCGCTGCGCGAGGCCTTCGACGATCGCGGTCTTGCCGACGCCGGGCTCGCCGATCAGCACCGGGTTGTTCTTGGTCCGGCGCTGCAGTACCTGGATCGTGCGGCGGATCTCCTCGTCGCGTCCGACCACCGGATCGAGCTTGCCGGACTCGGCGCGCGCCGTGAGGTCGATGGTGTACTTCTCCAGCGCCTGGCGCGCTTCCTCGGCGTTCTCGTCCTGGACCTTCTCGCCGCCGCGCATGGCGTCGATCGCGGCTTCCAGCGCCTGCTTCGAGGCGCCCGCGGCCTTCAGCGCGCGCCCGGCCTCGCCGCCGTCCTCCAGCGCCGCGAGCAGGAACAGCTCGCTGGCGATGTAGGCGTCGCCGCGCTGCTGCGCGAGCTTGTCGGTGACGTTCAGCAGCCGCGCCAGGTCGTTGCCCGCCGACACGTTGCCGGCCTGGCCGGACACCTTCGGCAGGCGCTCGAGGATCTCGCCGAGCCGCTCGCGCAGCACCGGCACGTTCACGCCGGCCTGCGCCAGCAGCGGCCGCGCGCCGCCGCCCTGCTGGTCGAGGAGCGCCACCAGCAGGTGCGCCGGCTCGATGAAGTTGTGGTCGCGGCCCACGGCCAGCGACTGGGCGTCGGCCAGGGCCTGCTGGAAGCGCGAGGTGAGCTTGTCCATGCGCATCGGGGGTCTCCGGAAAGCGGGCCCGGGCAGCCGGGCGACAGCGTGGAGATGCGGCCATGAAGCGGGAATGCAAGCCTGGCGGCCGGTCCCGCCGGTCCACCGCGTTGTCAAGCCGACTGGCCAGGCGCCAGGCAGGGGCGCTCCGTGGAAAAGCTGTCCTATCTCACGACCTTCATCTCGCTGATCTACGGCTTGGGCGTCGCCAACCTCCTCGCCCACATCGCTTCGCTGATCAAGCGCGGACGCGGGGCCGACTGGTACTGGATCCATACGCTCTGGTGCATCTACCTGCTGCTGTTGATGGCGTCGTTCTGGTGGACGCTGCAGAGCTGGGACGAAGTCCCGCATATCGGTTACCTGCGCTACCTCAGCCTCCTGCTCTGCCCGTCGATCCTGTTCATCGCATCGGACGTGCTGTTCCCCGAACGGACCGCGCATGGAAGCGTCGATCTCAGGACGCACTTCCTCGCGGTCAAGGACCGGCTGTTCCTGCTGATGATCGCGCTGGCCCTCGCCGACGTGCTCGACTCCGCGCTCAAGGGCTGGCGGCACCTGGTGGAACTGGGGCCGGTCTACCTGGTGACGCAGGTGTACTGGGTGAGCGTGAGCATCGTCGGTATCCGCACGCGCAGCGAACGCACGCTGGGCGTGCTCGCCTGCATGGCGTTGCTGGCGCTGCTCGTGAGCCTCAGCCTGCTCGTGATCGGCACTGCGTGAATCGCGTGGCCGCGGCGTGAAGGAGCGCTGACGCGGCATTCGCCACAATGCGCGGATGCCAGCGAGCCTCCGCAAACGCGCGCGGCCGCCGTCGCCGGCCGACGACTGGGCGCTGTTCCTCGACGTGGACGGCTGCCTGGTCGATTTCGCCGACGCGCCCGACGCCGTGCGCCTGCCGCGCCGGTTGCCCGCCCTGCTGCAGCGCCTGGCGCATCGCCTCGACGGCGCGGTCGCGCTGGTCAGCGGCCGCCCGCTCGCGGGGCTGGATCGCCTGTTCGCGCCGCTGCGCATGCCCGCCGCGGGCCTGCACGGCCTGGAACTGCGCAACGGCGCGCAGCTGCGCCCCGCCCCGGAGACGCCGGCGGCGCTGGGGCACATCCGCGAGGAAGCGACGGCGCTCGCGCTCGCGTACCCGGGCGCGATCGTCGAGGACAAGGGGCCCGCGATCGGCCTGCACTGGCGCGCCGCGCCGGCCGCGCGCGACGCGCTGCGCGCGCTGGCGGAGGCGGCGTTGCCGCGCCTGCCGGGCTACCGGCTGCAGCACGGCGACAGCGTGGTCGAACTGCGGCCCGCCGACGGCGACAAGGGCCGCGCGATCGCGGCGCTGCTCGAGGCGCCGCCGTTCCGCGGCCGGGTGCCGGTGTTCGCCGGCGACGACATCACCGACGAAAGCGGCTTCGCGGTGGTCAACGCGCACGGCGGCATCAGCGTGCTGGTCGGCGCGCGCGAACCCAGCGCCGCGCATTACGGCCTGCGCAGCCCGAACGCGGTACGCCGCTGGCTGGCCACGGGAGCGAACGGATGAACGACACGCCTGCCCCCCGCACGAAGCCGGCGAACACGCTCGACCTCGGCCTGGTCGGCAACGGCAGCTTCGGCGCCCTGCTGGACGGGCGCGGTCGCGTGGTCTGGAGCTGCCTGCCCGCCTTCGACGGCGATCCCGCCTTCTGCGCGCTGCTGGAGCCGAAGCGCGACGGCGGCGACTGGGCGATCGAGCTGGAGGATTTCGAGCGCGCCGAGCAGCACTACGTCGGCAACACCGCGATCCTGCGCACCGTGCTGCACGACGCGCACGGCGGCGCGGTCGAGCAGGTCGACTTCGCCCCGCGCTGGCGCCAGCACGGGCGCTTCTACCGGCCGGTGATGCTGGTACGCACCGTGCGCGCCCTGGCCGGCAAGCCGCGCGTGCGCGTGCGGCTGCGGCCGCTGGCGGACTGGGGCGCGCGCGCGCCGGAGCGCACCTGGGGCAGCAACCACCTGCGCTTCCTGCTGCCGGAGACGACCCTGCGCCTGACCACCGATGCGCCGTTGCGGCTGGTCCGCGACGAACTGCCCTTCGTACTCGACCGCGAACTGCACTTCGTGCTGGGGCCGGACGAAACGCTGACCCAGCCGATCGGGCGGTTCGCCGACGACGCGCGTCGCCAGACCGAGGACTACTGGTTCGAATGGTCGCGCTACCTGTCGCTGCCGCTGGAATGGCAGGACGCGGTCATCCGCAGCGCGATCACCCTGAAGCTGTGCCAGTACGAGGACACCGGCGGCGTCATCGCCGCGCTGACCACCTCGATCCCCGAGGCGCCGGGCACCCAGCGCAACTGGGACTACCGCTACTGCTGGCTGCGCGACGCCGCCTTCGTCGTGCGCGCGCTCAACCGCCTCGGCGCGACGCGCACGATGGAGGGCTACATCCGCGACATCTCCAACCTCGTCGCCAACGACGAGTCCGAACTGCAGCCGGTGTACGGCATCGGCTTCGAGCGCGAGCTCGCCGAGGAGGACGTGCCGGCGCTCGCCGGCTACCGCGGCATGGGCCCGGTGCGGCGCGGCAACCTGGCCTGGCTGCAGAAGCAGCACGACGTCTACGGCAGCGTGGTGCTGGCCTCGGCGCAGCTGTTCTTCGACCGAAGGCTGCGCCAGCCCGGCGACGTCGCGATGTTCGAGCGCCTCGAGCCGCTGGGCGAGCAGGCCTGGGCGCTGCACGACCGCCCCGACGCGGGCCTGTGGGAATTCCGCGGCCGCGCGCACGTGCACACCTATTCGGCGGTGATGTGCTGGGCGGCGTGCGACCGGCTGGCGAGGATCGCGGCGCGCTTCGGCCTCGACCAGCGCACCGGCTACTGGCGGGCGCGCGCCGAGACCATCCGCGAGCGCATCCTCGCCGAAGCCTGGAACGCGGAACGCGGCCATTTCGCCGACGCGTTCGGTGGCGAGCGCCTCGACGCCTCGCTGCTGCTGCTCGCCGACCTCGGCTTCGTGGAGGCGCGCGATCCGCGCTTCGTCGCCACCGTCGAGGCGATCGGGCGCGACCTCAAGCGCGGCCACGGCCTGTTCCGCTACATCGCCCCGGACGACTTCGGCGCACCGGAGACCAGCTTCACCATCTGCACGTTCTGGTACATCGACGCCCTCGCCGCGATCGGCCGCCGCGAAGAAGCGCGCGACATGTTCGAAGCGGTGCTGGCGCGGCGCAATCCGCTGGGCCTGCTGTCGGAGGACCTCGCCTTCGACACGGGCGAGGCCTGGGGCAACTTCCCGCAGACCTATTCGCACGTCGGGTTGATCATCGCGGCGATGTCGCTCAGCAGGCCCTGGCAGTCGGCGGTCTGAGGCATGGTGATTTGAGCATGGGCCGCCTCGTCGTCGTCTCCAATCGCGTCGCGCTCCCGGGGGAAAGCCGCGCGGGCGGCCTGGCGGTCGCGCTGCAGGCGGCGCTGGAGGATCGCGCGAAGCAACGCCACGGCGGCCTCTGGTTCGGCTGGAGCGGCAGGATCGATCCCAACCGTTCCGGCCGCCTGCACGAGCAGCAGGCGGACGGCATCACCTACGCCACCATCGACCTCTCGCGCCGCGACCATGCCGACTACTACAACGGCTTCGCCAACCGCTCGCTGTGGCCGCTGCTGCATTTCCGCATGGACCTGGTGGACTACAGCCGCGAGACCTGGGCCGCGTACCGGCGCGTCAACGCGCTGTTCGCGGAGAAGCTGGCGCCGATGCTGCACGACGACGACCTCGTCTGGGTCCACGACTACCACCTGATCCCGCTGGCCGCGCTGCTGCGCGAGCGCGGCGTGCGCGCGCGCATCGGCTTCTTCCTGCACGTGCCGATGCCGTCCTCCGACCTGCTCGCGGCGCTGCCGCAGCACGGCCGCCTGTTCGAGGGGCTTTCGGCCTACGACCTCGTCGGCTTCCAGACCGAGCGCGACCTCGAGCGCTTCCAGGACTACGTGCGCCTGTGGGGCCGCGGCCGCGTGGTGTCGCCCGGCGTGCTGGAAACCGCCGGCGGGCGCCGCCTGCGCGCCGGCGCGTTCCCGATCAGCATCGACACTGCGCAGATCGAGCGCCAGGCCGCCGAAGCCGTCGACAAGCCGAGCGTGCGCCGGCTCCGCGAAAGCCTGTCGGGGCGCGCGCTGGCGATCGGCGTCGACCGCCTCGACTACTCCAAGGGCCTGCCCGAGCGCTTCCGCGCGTTCGAGCGCTACCTGCAGCGGCATCCGGCGCAGCGCGGCAAGCTCACCTTCCTGCAGATCGCGCCGGTCTCGCGCGGCGAGGTCGCGGAGTACAAGGCGCTGCGGCAGGAACTCGAGCGCCTGGCCGGCCACGTCAACGGCAGCCACGCCGAGCCCGACTGGACGCCGATGCGCTACGTCAACCGCAACTTCGCCCACCCCACGCTCACCGGCTTCTACCGGATGGCGCGCGTCGGCCTGGTCACGCCGCTGCGCGACGGCATGAACCTGGTGGCGAAGGAATACGCCGCCTCGCAGGATCCCGACGACCCGGGCGTGCTGGTGCTGTCGACGTTCGCGGGCGCGGCGCGCGAGCTGGACGTCGGCGCGCTGCTGGTGAACCCGTACGACCTCGACGGCGTCGCCGACGCGATCGCCGCGGCGATGCGCATGCGCGCGCCGGAGCGGCGCCAGCGCTGGAAGGCGATGATGGACGTGCTGCGCGCGCGCGACATCCACGCCTGGCGGCGCGACTACCTCGCCGCGCTGGCGACCGCGTAGGCGGGCGCGATCGGCGAAGCCGAGGCCATCGCGCACGTCGACGGGCCCGCGCCCGCGGCGCGCTGCAGGTGCGCCTCGCCCCAGACGCGCGCGGCTTCGACCAGCGGCAGCACCGTCTCGCCGTACGCGCTCAGGCGATAGCGCACCGGCGCGGGCACCGGCGCGGTCGCCTCGCGCAGCACCAGTCCCTCGGCCTCGAGTTCGCGCAGCTGTTCGGTGAGCACCTTGTGCGAGATCGGCGCCACGCGCCGCAGCAGCCCGGAGAAATGGTGCTCGTCGCGCGACAGCCAGTACAGGATCGTCAGCTTCCACTTGCCGCCGACCGCGGCGAACGCCGCGGCCAGCGGGCAGCCGGCGGGCGCCGCGCGGCGCGCGCGGCCCGGATAGGCACCTGCAGGTTCGTTCTTGCGCATCCGGACCTCCGGTACCTAGCGTGGCGGCAACGCCCCCATGGAACGCCAGCATGCACCTTCCCCGCAAGCCGTTCGCCGCGCTCGCCGCCGCCTGCCTGCTCGCCGCGCTCGCGCCGGCCCGCGCGTCCGCGCCGGGCGATCCCGAGCCCGCGCCGCGCGACGGCAGCCACGACTTCGATTTCGAGATCGGCACCTGGCACACCCGCCTCGCGCGCCTGGCCAAGCCGCTGTCCGGTTCGGACGCGTGGATCCAATACACCGGCACCACCACCGTGCGGAAGGTCTGGGACGGCCGTGCGAACCTCGTCGAACTCGTCGCCGACGGTCCCGACGGGCATTTCGAGGGCCTGAACCTGCGCCTGTACGACCCGCGCTCGGGACAGTGGCGGCTCAACTTCGCCAACAGCCGCAACGGCGTGCTCACGCCGCCGACCGTCGGCGGCTTCCGCGACGGCCGCGGCGAGTTCTACGACCAGGAAGACTTCGAGGGGCGGGCGGTCTTCGTCCGCTTCCTGGTCCTGCCGCAGGGACCGGACACGATCCGCTTCGAGCAGGCGTTCTCCGCGGACGGCGGCAGGACGTGGGAAACCAACTGGATCGCGACCGACACGCGCGCGCCCGCATCCGGCACGCCCTGACGCGTCCTCAGCGGTCGCGCCACACCAGCGTCGCCATGCGGCCGGTGCGCTGGTCCCGGCGGTGCGAATAGAACCGCGCCGGATCGGAGATCGTGCACAGGCCGCCGCCGTGGATGGCCTGCGGCGACATGCCCGCCTGCACGAGGCGCTGTCGCGCGAGCCGATACAGGTCGACGCGCCAATGGCCCGGCCGCGTCGCCGCGAACGCGACGGCGGCTTCGGCGTCGCGCGCGACGAACGCGTCGCGCACCTCCGCGCCGACCTCGTAGGCATCGGGCCCTGCCGCCGGGCCCAGCCACGCGAGCAGCGTCGCGGGTGGCGCGTCCATCGCCGCGACCGTCGCTTCCAGCACGCCCGCGGCGAGCCCGCGCCAGCCCGCGTGCGCCGCGGCGACGACGGAACCGTCCGTCGACGAGAACGCCACCGGCAGGCAGTCGGCGGTGAGGATCGCGAGCACCCTGCCCGGCGCGCGCGCGACCGCCGCGTCCGCTTCCGGTTCCAGCGCGGGATCCGGATCGACGACGACGCGCGTGCCGTGCACCTGCCGCAACCAGCACGGCGCGGCGGGAAGCGCCAGCCCGCGCCCGAGCAGCGCGCGGTTGCCCGCCACGACCCCAGGATCGTCGCCGTTGCGGAGCCCGAAGTCGAAGCGGTCGAACGGCGCGGCCGACGCGCCGGCCGGGCCGCGCAGCGTCGTCAGCGCCTGCACGCCGGGCGGCGCCGGCCAGCCGGCGCGCAGCACGCTCGCGCGCACCGACGCCGCATCGCCGGTCGCCGCGGCCATCAGCGCCCTGCCGCGGTCCGTGCCGCCATGTCGTCGCGCAGCGCGTGCAGCAGCG
>DASTWT010000105.1:0-3383 GCA_035765815.1 Luteimonas sp.
GCCGATCGCGTGCAGCCACGGGCTGCCGCCGAACGCGCCGCCGCGCCGCAGCACCACCGTCAGCAGGATCGACGAGACCAGGATCGCGAGCTGCGAGCGCAGCAGCTTGTAGCGCACGAGCTGCGAGCGCGTCATCGGCGCCGGGAACAGGAACGCGACTTCCGCCTCGCTGAAGGCAATCGCGCTGCGGTCGCCGGGCAGCACCCACGCCACCAGCAGCACCACCAGCAGGACGAGCGCGGCGCCGCCGAGCACCAGCGCCGCGATCGACGGATCGTGCAGCCAACCCACCATCTCGGTGAGCCCGGGGCCCTTGTGTTGCGCGCGTTCCTGGAACGCATGGCGGAACACGAAGAAGTAGAAGTAGGCGACGCCGGCCACCGCGCCCGCCAGGTACTTCGGCTGCTTCAGCCGCAGCAGCCGCCGGCGCACCGCGTTGTAGACGGACAGCGCCTGCTGGTACAGGCAGGCGCTCCAGGGCGAACCGGTCGCGGCGGCGGCCATCGCGCGCGCCGCGCTCATCCGGCGTCCGCGGCGCTGCCGCCGCGGGTCGCGCCGTCGCCGTCGCCGTCGACGTCGCCGGTGGCGCGGAAGAACACGTCCTCCAGGTTGCCGCCGCCGTCGCCCAGGTAGCGCGCATGGATCTCCGCGACGGTGCCGTCGGCGACCTTGCGCCCGTTCTTCAGGATCAGCAGGTGCGTGCACACCTCCTGGATCAGGCCGAGCATGTGCGAACTCAGGATCACCGCCGCGCCGTCGGTCGCCAGGCGCTTCATCACCTGCTTCATGCGGCGGATGCCGCCCGGATCGAGGCCCGTGAGCGGTTCGTCGAAGATCACGACCTTCGGCTGGTGCAGCAGGCCGCAGGCGATGACGAGCTTCTGCTTCATGCCGCGCGAGAGTTCGCCGGGCAGCAGGTCCTGCTTGTCCGCCATCTCCAGCTCTTCCAGGATCGGCAGCGCGCGCGTCGCGAAGTCGGCGACGCCGTACAGGCGCGCGACGAAGTTCAGGTGCTGCATCACCGTCAGGTGCTCGAACAGCCGCGGCTCGTCGGGCATGAAGGCGAGCTGGCGCTTCGCGCCGGCGGGATCCTGCGCGAGGTCGATGCCGTTCACGTGCACCGTGCCCGAGGTCGCCGGGATGATGCCGGTGACGCAGCGCAGGGTCGTGGTCTTGCCCGCGCCGTTTGGGCCGACCAGGCCCATGATCTCGCCCGGCCGCACCGCGAACGACAGGTCGCTCACCGCGGCGAGGCGGTCGTACTGCTTGCAGAGCCCTTGCACTTCGATCACGACATGCTCCCCATCGGCACTCCCCCTGAACCCGTTCATCTTGCCACGGCGTCCCCGCCCGCGGAAAAGGAGCGGGCGCGCCGATGCGACGCTATGCTGGCACCGTTTCCAGCCGCCTCAAGTTACATTCGTCATGAATTTCCCCCGCTTTCTGTTGCTGTCCCTGCTCTTGGGCGCGAGCGCCCCGGTACTCGCGGACGTGTCGTCCTCCCAACTCGCGCAGGTCGTCAGCAGTCTTCCCGCGTCGGGCACCATCGAGATCGACCCGCAGGGCAACGTCGCCGGATACACCATCCGCAAGGCCGAAGCCTACGATGCCGCGGTGCTCGACCTGCTCGACCGCAACATCACGCGCTGGAAGTTCAAGCCGGTGCTGGTGGACGGCGTGGCGCGGCAGGCCCGCTTCGACATGTATCTGCGGCTCGAGGCGAGGCCCCTCGACGAGAAGCGCTACCAGGTGGAGATTGCCAGCGCGGCATTCGGGCGCCAGCAGGCGGCCGCGCCCCATACCGAGATCGAAACGCGCAACAGGAGGGCGTTGCCGCGTTACCCGCGCGACGAATTCTTCGACGGCGTCGGCGCCAAGGTCATCGCGGTGCTCAGGATCGACCGCTCCGGCAAGGTGCAGAACGTCACCATCGAGCAAACCAACCTGAAGGCGGTCGGCAAGGACGGCGCGATGCAGTCCTGGCGCGACGCCTTCGAGGAAGCGACGACGGCGGCGCTCAGGCGCTGGACGTTTACGCCGCCGACCGTCGGCCCCTCGGCCGCGGAAGACCACTGGGCCGTGCGGGTTCCGGTCAACTTCATCCCCCAGGGCGCCAAGGCGGAACCGGAGCCCGGCCAGTGGGAAAGCTACGTGCCCGGCCCGCGCAACCGCGTGTCCTGGGCGCGGGACGGGGAACTGGCGGACAGTGGCGTCGACACGCTTCCCGGTGGCGGCATCTACCCGATGGAACAGCCGCTGCACCTGCTGACCAAGCTCAATCCGGAGTGACCGCCGGGTAGCCCTGACCTGCGCCATCCTCGCGCCACCCCTTCAAGGACGACGGATCGGCACGGAGCGGGCAATGGCGGTTTGCGCCTCCGACGACCGGTTCCGAAGCGGGTCGCTCTTCCTGGAGCGTACGCATCCCGGTGGTGTACACACCCGGCTCCGAGGCGCAGACGGCCGGGGGCTGGCAGAACTTCGTGCCGGGCCCCGTCATCCCGTGCCATGGGCGAGCGAAGAGGAAATGGCGACCGCGACGGATGCGTTGCCGGACGGCGGCATCTTTCCGATGAAACCCGAGCTCCGCCTGCTTACTCCACTTCATCAGGGCTGATCGCCGGACGGCGCCGGCCGACGGCCGCGAGCGCCGCGACCAGCAGCGCGATGCCGGTCCACTCGGCGCCGTCCGGCGCCTCGTGCAGCACCCACCACGCGAACAGCACGCCCAGGATCGGGATCACCAGGCTCGACACGCCGGCCACCTGCGCCGGCAGCCGGTCGACCAGCGAGCTCCACAGCAGCCACGCGAGGCCCGACGCGAGCACGCCGTTGTACGCGAGCGCCATGGCCAGGCCCGCGTTCCATTGCATCGGCTTCTCGTCCACCACCAGCGCGACCAGCACGAGGCCGACCGTGCCGACCGCCATCTGCCACGCCGTCAACGGCAGCACGCCGGCCTCGCCGCGCTGGAACATGCGCTTGCTCAGCACCGTGCCGACGGCCCAGCACAGGCCGCCGGCGACGGCGAGCAGCGTGCTCTCCGAGCCGCCCATGCCTTTCCACGGCTCGAGCAGGAACAGCAGCCCGGCGAACGCGAGCGCGAGGCTCGTCCATTGCCACGGCGAAGGCTTGTCGCGCAGCAGCCACCACGCGAGCAGCACCACCCAGAACGGCATCGTGTAGGCGAGCAGCGCGGTGCGCCCGGCGCCGCCGTCGACGAGCGCCCATTGCACGAGCGCCTGGAAGCCGAGCGTCTGCGCGAGCCCGATCAACAGCAGCGGCTGCCAGCGCGGCGGCGCGAGCGGCAGGCGCCGCCAGCGCAGCAGCCCGAACAACATCACCGTGCCCAGCCCCGCGCGCCACGCGGCGAATTCGAACGG
>DASTWT010000106.1:0-3703 GCA_035765815.1 Luteimonas sp.
CAGGCCGATGCCGCCGACCAGCAGGTTCAGCGCGAGCGCGGTGGGGCGCACCTGCTCGGGCGCGAAGCCCATCAGCGCCATCGCGGCGATGTAGCCGCTCGCGCCCGCGTGGCCGACGGAGGCGTAGAGGGTCGCGACGGCGAAGAAAAGCCCCGCCAGGAGCAACCCCGGCGAGTGCGCGAGCGCCAGGATCATGCGGTTGCCAGGGTCAAATGATGTCCAGCGGCAGGCGCAGGTAGCGGATGCCGTCGGCTTCCGGCTCCGGCAGCGCGCCGGCGCGGATGTTCACCTGCAGCGCCGGCAGCAGCAGCGCGGGCACCTTCAGCGTCGCGTCGCGCGCTTCGCGCATCGCCACGAACTCCGCCTCGGTCACGCCGTCGCGCACATGGATGTTGCCGCGCTTCTGCGCGCCGATCGTGGTCTCGCACGCGACCTCGCGGCCGCCGGGGCCGTAGTCGTGGCAGACGAACACGCGCGTCGCGTCGGGCAGGGCGAACAGGCCGCGGATCGAGCGGTACAGCGTCGCGGCGTCGCCGCCCGGGAAATCGCAGCGCGCGGTGCCGCCGTCCGGCATGAACAGCGAATCGCCCGGGAACAGCGCGTCGCCGACGAGGTAGGCGTTGCTGTCGCCGGTGTGGCCCGGCACCGCGATCACCTGCGCGCGCAGGCCGCCGATCGCGAACGTCTCGCCGTCGCCGAAGAGGTGGTCGAACTGCGATCCGTCGACCGGGAAGTCGCTGCCGAGGCCGAACACCGGCCGGAACGTCGCCTGCACGGTGCGGATGCCTTCGCCGATGCCGAGCTTCGCGCCGGGCAGCTGCCGGCGCAGCCAGTCGCCCGCGCTGAGGTGGTCGGCGTGCGCATGCGTCTCCAGGATCCACTCGACCCGCAGGCCGCGCTCGCGCACGTGGTCGAGCAGCGCCTGCGCCGACGCGGTGCCGGTGCGCGCCGCCGCGGCGTCGAAGTCCAGCACCGGATCGACGATGGCCGCGGCCCCGCCGTCGCCCTCGGCGACCACGTAGCTCCACGTGTTGCTGCCCGGATGGAAGAACGGGCGGACCAGCGGCGCCATGGAAGGGCCCGGATTCGCTAAGGTAGCGTCACTTTAACGTGGAGCCGCCCGATGGGACGCAGCACGATGCCGGTCGCCGTCCTCGCCGCCAGCCTGGCATGCGCGGCGGCGTGTCCCGCGTGGGCGCAGGCGGTGCCCGCTGCAGCATCCGCGCAGGCGCAAGCGCAATCCCAGGTCGCGTCCTGGCACCAGCCGCGCCCCGGCCTGCTCACCGGAGGCCAGCCCGCGCCGTCGGACTGGGCCGCGCTGAAGGCGCAGGGCGTCGCCATGGTGGTGAACCTGCGCCCCGACTCCGAACTGGCCGGACGCAACGAAGCCGCCGAAGTGGTGGCGGCCGGCATGGCCTACGTCGGCATCCCGGTCGCCGGCGCCGATGCGGTCGACGCCACCAACGCGCGCCGGCTGTGGTCGCTGCTGAAGGCGACGCAGGGACCGGTGTTCGTGCACTGCGCTTCCGGCAACCGCGCCGGCGCCCTGCTCGCGCTCGGTGCCGCGCAGTCGGGCGGGATGACGCCGGAAGCGGCGCTCGAGTTCGGCCGGAGCGCCGGCCTCGCCGGCCTGGAGCCGGTGGTGCGCGAACGCCTCGGCCTGCCGCCGCAGGCCTCGCCGCAGCACTGAAGCGCACGCTGCGTCGACCGGCGCGCGCCGGCGCGAAAAACGCTCAGCCGCCGCCGAGGTCCGCGTCGAGCACCTGCGCGAGCCGCCATGCGGCCTGGCGCACGCGCTGCTCGGCCAGCGGCCGGAATTCGTCGAGGTAGGCGGCGTCGAGCTTGTGCCCGGCCGGATACAGGTGGCGCGCGTCGACGAGCATGCAGGATTCGTGCGCCCAGGCTTCCGGCCCGGTGCCCGGGCCGTCGGCCGGCATCGGCGGCCACGGCAGCCGGTCGAGCCGGTCGGCGTAGGGCTTCACCGCGGCCATGTCGCTGCCGTAGCCGGTGCTGCCGAGGATGTAGAAGTCCCACACCGAATGCAGGTTGGTGCCCATCACGCCGTCGACGTAGTACTTCTTCGCGTAGGCCTCGGGCTGCAGGTCGGTGCGCAGGCTGATCTGGTACTTGTTGCCGCCGGCGTCGTCCTCGTCGTTCGCGTGCATGGGCTGGTGCACGTCGCCGATGAAGTGGACGACGAACTTGAGCGCGTCGCGGCGCGCCTCCAGCGGCTGCGAGCGATCGGCGAGGATCTTCCGCTGCGCTTCGATCGCGGCGATGACGCACTGCCCGTCCGGGCAGTCGCGCGGCGGCACGTAGTCGCAGTCGTGGCCGGGCGGCGTGTTGACGTAATGCCACTTCGAGGTCGCCTTGAACCGCTCCGGGTCGAGGTCGCGCAGCCGGTCGGCCCAGTCGGCCACGCCGGCGAGGGTGGGATTGGCTTCGCCCGCGAGGAGCAGCTTCACCTGCGCTTCGGCCTGCGGCGAAAGATGGCGTTCGGCGAGCTCGCCGACCAGGCGGTGGCCGAGCGCGCTCCAGGCCAGCGCCGGCGGGCTGGCGGCCAGCGTCGCGAGCAGGGCGGCGAGCACCGCGGGGAGGCGGGGCCGGGGAATCCGTGAGGCGAAGCGGCGTCGGGACATGGGCGTTCCTGCGCGTGGGCGAGCGTGCGTGGGGCCCGCGGGCCGGCTTCAGGCGCCGGTCGGCGGACGGGTGGCGGATGCAGGGTAAAATAACCGGATTCCGCGGGATTCTCCCGCGCCTTCCGTCAATTCCAGGAGTCGGGCGACATGGCGATCAGGGTGGGCATCAACGGTTTCGGCCGGATCGGGCGCAACGTGCTGCGTTCGGCGGTGCAGAACTTCGGCGGCGACATCGAGATCGTCGCCATCAACGACCTGCTCGAGCCCGACTACCTGGCCTACATGCTGAAGTACGACTCCGTGCACGGCCGCTTCGAGGGCGACGTGTCGGTCGACGGCAACGACCTCGTCGTGAACGGGAAGAAGATCCGCCTGACCCAGGAGCGCGACCCGGCCAACCTGAAGTGGGACGAAGTGAAGGCCGACGTCGTGATCGAGTCCACCGGCCTGTTCCTGACGAAGGAAGCCGCGCAGAAGCACCTCGACGCCGGCGCGAAGAAGGTGATCCTGTCGGCGCCGTCCAAGGACGACACCCCGATGTTCGTCTACGGCGTGAACCACAAGTCGTACAGGGGCGAGGCGATCGTCTCGAACGCGTCGTGCACCACCAACTGCCTGGCGCCCGTCGCCAAGGTGCTCAACGACAAGTGGGGCATCAAGCGCGGCCTGATGACCACCGTGCACGCCGCCACCGCCACCCAGAAGACCGTCGACGGGCCGTCCAACAAGGACTGGCGCGGCGGCCGCGGCATCCTCGAGAACATCATCCCGTCGTCCACCGGCGCCGCGAAGGCCGTCGGCGTCGTCATCCCGGAGCTCAACAAGAAGCTCACCGGCATGTCGTTCCGCGTGCCGACCTCGGACGTGTCCGTCGTCGACCTGACCGTCGAGCTCGAGAAGCCGGCGACCTACGCCGAGATCTGCGCCGAGATGAAGGCGCAGTCGCAGGGCGCGCTGAAGGGCATCCTCGGCTACACCGAGGACAAGGTCGTCGCCACCGACTTCCGCGGCGACGCGCGCACCTCGATCTTCGACGCCGAGGCCGGCATCGCGCTCGACCCGAC
>DASTWT010000107.1:0-3770 GCA_035765815.1 Luteimonas sp.
GTCCCTGCGGCAGCCGGCGGCCGCGAGCACGGCGAGGCCTGCGGCGAGCGCGAGGCCTGCGGCGACGGGGCGGAACGGTCGATGTGCGGCTTTCACGGCGGTGCTCCTTCTGCGGAGGGTCCGGGTGGTGGTTCGGATGCGTGCAGCATGCCCCATGTCCGGCCGCGGCGACCTGACCTGCGTCAACTGCGCCGCGCCGTGCCCCTCATGTTCCATATCGCTTGACGTGGGTCAATGCAGGGTGAGCGGCGCGCGCCGAGGCTGGCGCCACTCCCCGCAGGATGCCCGCGCATGCGTTCCGCCCACCGAGTCCGCCTGCTTGCCGCCGCGGTCGCCGCGGCGCTTCCGCTGCTGCCCGCGGCCTCGTCCGCGCAGGGCATCGACTGGCAACTGCAGTGGAACCTGCGCGCGCGCTACGAGCACGTCGACGACGCGGGTTTCGCGCGCGACGCCGATGCCGCCACGCTGCGCCTGCGCGCCGGCCTGCATGCGCGCCACGGCGAGCGCTGGGAAGCCCTGGTCGAAGGCGACGCGATCGCTGCCGCCGGGCACTACGACGATGGCACCGGGATGCCGAAGCCCCGATGGCCGGCGGTGATCGATCCGGAAGGGACGGAGCTCGGCCAGGCCTGGTTGCGCGGGCGCGCCGGGCCGGTCGCGATCACCGCCGGCCGCCAGCGCCTGCTGTTCGCCAACCAGCGCTGGATCGGCAACAGCGGCTGGCGGCAGCAGGAGCAGACCTTCGACGCGCTGTCGGCGGAGTGGGGCGTGCGCAGGGATCTCGTGCTGCGCTATTCCTGGCTCGACCGCGTGCATCGCGTCGCCGGCGACGACGCGCGCGATCCGCTCGCGCGCGAACGCCGGCTCGACAGCCATTACGCGGAGCTCGCCTGGCAGCACGGCGCCTGGCAGCTGGCGCCCTATGCGTTGCTTCACCGCGATCGCGACGTCGCCGCCGCGTCGACGTCGACGCGCGGTGTGCGCTTCGGCTACGACGCGATCGCCGCCGGCCGCGGCTGCCGCGTCGGCGCCGAGTTCGCGCGCCAGGTGGACGCCGGCGCCAACCCGCGCGATTTCTCGCACGGGTACTGGTGGCTGGAGCCGTCGTGCATGGTCGGCGGCGGCGTGCTGCTGCGCGCGGGCGCGGAGCACCTCGGCGGCGACGGCACCCACGCGCTGCAGGCGCCGCTGGGCACGCTGCACGCGTTCAACGGCTGGGCCGACAAGTTCAACGCGACGCCGCCGGCGGGCCTCGACGACCGTTACCTGGGCGCGGGCGGCAAGTGGCGCGGCGGCGCGCTCGAATGGCAGCTGGCCTGGCACGACTACCGCGCCGACGCCGGGACCCTTCGATACGGCAGCGAATGGAACGCATCGCTCGGTTTTCCGCTGTCGAAGCGGCTGCGCGCGCTCGTGAAGGCGGCCGATTACCGCGCAGGCGGCTTCGGCAAGGACACGCGCAAGCTCTGGCTGCAGCTGGAATGGGTGCCCTGAGGCATAATCCGGGGTCCCCTTGGCCCCCGAAACCGGTTAGATGCCCCGATCCGCTTCCTTCGACCGCGAGCAACTGCTGGCCTGCGCCCGCGGCGAGCTCTTCGGCCCCGGCAACGCGCGCCTCCCGGCGCCGCCGATGCTGATGTTCGACCGCATCACCGAGATCTCCGACGACGGCGGCAGCCACCACCGCGGCATCATCCGCGCCGAGCTCGACATCCGCCCGGACCTCTGGTTCTTCGCCTGCCATTTCGAGGGCGACCCGGTGATGCCCGGCTGCCTGGGGGTGGACGCGATGTGGCAGCTCGCGGGCTTCTTCCTGCCGTGGCTCGGCGAACCCGGCCGCGGCCGCGCCCTGGGCGTGGACAGCGTGAAGTTCACCGGCCAGGTGCTGCCGCAGGCGAAGGTCGTGTCCTACGAGATCGACGTCAAGCGCGTCGTCCGCGGCAAGCTGAAGATGGTCATCGCGGACGGCCGGACCTTCGTCGATGGCCGCGAGATCTACGTCGCCGAGAACCTGCGCGTGGGCCTGTTCGGCTCGGTGGAGAACTTCTGATGGCCGCCCAGGGCCAGCGCCGCGTCGTCGTCACCGGCATGGGCATCGTCTCGTGCCTGGGCAACGACATGGCCACGGTCAGCGAGGCGCTGCAGCGCACGCGGCCGGGCATCCGCTTCATGCCGCAGTACGCCGAACTCGGCCTGCGCAGCCAGGTCGCCGGCGTGCCGGAGATCGACCTGGACGCGGCGATCGACCGCAAGCTCAAGCGCTTCATGGGCGACGCCGCGGCCTACGCCTACGTGTCGATGCGCGATGCGATCGCCGACGCCGGCCTCGACGAGGCGCAGGTGCGCGATCCGCGCACCGGCGTGATCGCCGGCTCCGGCGGCGCGTCCTCGCAGTGGCAGGTGGAAACCGGCGACCTGCTGCGCAACAAGGGCGTGCGCAAGGTCGGCCCGTACATGGTGCCGCGCACGATGTGCTCGACGGTGTCGGCCGCGCTGGCGACCTCGTTCGGCATCCAGGGCGTGAGCTATTCGATCTCCGCGGCGTGCGCGACCTCGGCGCACTGCATCGGTGCCGCGGCGGACATGATCCGCCATGGCATCCAGGACGTGGTCTTCGCCGGCGGCGGCGAGGAGGAACACTGGGGTATGACCGTGCAGTTCGACGCGATGGGCGCGCTGTCCACGCATTTCAACGACACGCCGGGCATCGCCTCGCGGCCCTACGACAAGGACCGCGACGGCTTCGTCATCGCGGCCGGCGGCGGCATGCTGGTGCTCGAGGAGTACGAGCACGCCAGGGCGCGCGGCGCGCGCATCCATGCAGAACTGGTCGGTTACGGCGTCACCTCCGACGGCGCCGACATGGTCGCGCCGTCGGGCGAGGGCGCGGTGCGCTGCATGCGCATGGCGCTCGAGGGTGTCGACGGCCCGGTCGACTACCTCAACACCCACGGCACCTCGACGCCGCTGGGCGACCTCGTCGAACTCGAGGCGATCCGCGCGGCCTTCGGCGAGGGCGCGATTCCGCCCCTGTCCTCGACCAAGGCGTTGTCGGGGCATTCGCTCGGCGCGGCCAGCGTGCACGAAGCGATCTATTCGCTGCTGATGCTGCGCGACGGCTTCATGGCCGGTTCGTACAACATCCTCGCGCTGGACGAGCGCGCCGCGGGCTATCCGATCCTGCGCGAAGCCACCGACGCGAAGCTTCGCACCGTGATGTCCAACAGCTTCGGCTTCGGCGGCACCAACGGCGCGCTGGTGTTCCGCGCGCTGTAGAGCCGACCCATGGTCGGCTCGTGCTCCCCGGAGAAGCCGACCATGGGTCGGCTCTACGACAATGTCGTGCCGCCAGGGAAGGCTTCGCTCGCTTCGGTGCCGCGCACCGTCGGGCGCAGCTCGTCGGCGAAGCCGTGGTTCACGTCCCGGTGGCCGCATTCGTCGGCGCGCACCGCCAGCACCACGTCGCGCAGGCGGGCGCTGGCCGGCAGGCGCCAGTAGGCGATCGCGAGGCCCGGGGCCGGCACGTTCTCGACGCGTCCCGCGTCGATCTCCGCCAGGTATTGCGTGTAGCTCACCACCGCCTGCTCCTCGAAGTAGCCGACGAGCCGGTGCGCAGTGCGCGGCGACGCCAGGTACAGCAGCAGGAAGAAGGTGAAGAAGCCAGCCTGGGCGCCGAGCACGAGCATGCGCTCGAGCCAGCTCGGGCGCGCGATCTCGATGAAGGTCATCAGGTGCATGCGCTCGTTCTCGGCTTCCTCCATGAGCGCGCG
>DASTWT010000108.1:0-11093 GCA_035765815.1 Luteimonas sp.
GCAGCTCACGCCCACCTGGCTGAAGGCCGAGGTGACGTTCGCGACGCTGAGGCCGAGGTCGGACGCCGCGGTTTCGACGCCGCAGGCCGCGTCGTTGTAGTCGGAGCTCGCGCTCCAGTACAGCGCGTTGGCGCGGGCGAAGACCTTGAACGCGGTCGGCGTGTTCCAGCCGCTGGTCGTGGCCAGCAGGTAGAACGCCTTGTTGAACACGCCCGAGGAGTAGTGCACGTCGAGGCCGCTGTTGTAGTCGTCGGCGTTGTCGATCGAGCCGCCGTCCTGCGGCGGGTTCGCCATGTAGCGCAGCGAACCGCTGCCCTTGAAGATCTCGTGGCCGACCAGGAAGTCGTTGCTGCCCTTCCAGTAATACTCGGTGGCCTCGCCGCCCATGTCGGAGAACGACTCGTTGATGCCGCCCGACTGGCCGTCGTAGGTCAGGTTCGAGTGCTGCTCGGTGAAGCCGTGCGAGACCTCGTGGCCGGCGACGTCGGCGCTGACCAGCGGATAGAACGTGCTGGCGCCGTCGCCGAAGCTCATGGTGCTGCCGTCCCAGAACGCGTTCTCGTAGTTGCTGCTGTAGTGCACGCGCATGACCAGCTGGAACGTCAGCGCGTTGTAGCCGGTGTAGGCCGGGTACATGTTGGTGATCACGCCGCCGAACTGGAAGGCGTCGTTGATCGGCGAATAGGCGCCGTTGATCGCCTTGTAGGTGTTGCGCGGGCAGGTGTAGGAATACGCGGTGGTGCTGCTGCCGGTGCTGCCGTTGAGGTTCACGCCGCGGACCTTGGCGTTGTTCATCGTGCAGGTCGAGCCGCTCTGCGTCACGTCCATGTAGCCGTAGATGCCGCCCGAGCCCCACTCGTACTGGCCGGTCTTGGCGTTTCCGCCGGGGCCGGTGCCGACGAGGGCGGTGGTCAGGCCGTCCCACTGCTTGAGCACGGCGCCGGTGCGGGCGTCGACGACCACGAACGGGCGGGTCGGCGAGCCGCCGCGCGGAGCGTCGGCGAAGAACTCCGCGACGTAGGCCAGGTGCGCGCGGCGGCTGTCGTCGAAGTAGATGACCTGCTCGGTCTTCTCGCGCGAAACGACCATCGCCGCGACGCGGTTCCCGAGGGCGGCGTGCTTTGCGAGCGCCAGCGCCTGCGCGCGCGGGATGCGCGCGACGAGCGAGGCGACGTCCGCGCCGATGCCGTCGATGCGGTGGCCGAACATGTTGCGGACGCTGCCGTCGGCGTTCTCGCTGACGATCACGTTCTCGCCGAACACCGGGATGCCGTGGAAGGTCTGGCGATAGCGGTAGTGGCGGGTGCCATCCTTGTCGGTGGCGCTGTTGAGCAGCTGCAACCCGGACTCCGCGCCCATGCCGATCATCTCGGCATGCCGTTCGGCCGCCTGCGCGGGCATGCCGATGCGGGCGCTGGCGGCCTTGTACTGCCTGTACATCCGGGCCACGTCCTGGTGATGGAGGTCGACGCGCGTCGCCGCCTGGGCGCTGGCGGCGAAGGCCAGGGCGAAGGCGAGGGGCGACATGACGGCGAGGGAGCGAACACGACTGCTGGAATGCATTGCGGTGTCCTCGTTGACGGGAGCGGCACGCCCCCGTCCACCGGAGTGGGCCGGCCAGCGTGCGATGGGGTTGCCGCGGCAGCGGCGGGAGTCCTTGGCCTGCAGGCCCACGCGACGATGCGCGCCCTCGCGCACCGCGTTCGCCACGCTAGGGCAGCGGCGCGTGAAGGCTCAAGCTGCGAACGCAGCAAACAGGGGGTCTGAAAATGTGACGCAGTTCACATTTTTTGGCTGTAATCGCTAACAGCTTTCATGGAAGCGATTACGCGTCAAGTGCCGTTCGGCGTGCGCCTGGCCGACGCTTCAGAGCATTCCCGTTTCCAGCCGCGCTGCCTCGGACATCATGTTCCGGTTCCACGGCGGGTCGAAGACCAGCTCGACGTCGGCCTCGGCGATGGTCGGGATCATCTCGAGCTTGCTGCGCACGTCGTCCACGAGGATCTCGCCCATGCCGCAGCCGGGCGCGGTCAGGGTCATCTTCACCGCGACCGTGCGCTCGCCGTCGTCGCGGCGCGACACGGCGGCCTCGTAGACCAGCCCGAGGTCGACGACGTTGATCGGGATTTCCGGGTCGAAGCAGGTCCGCAATTGGCGCCAGACCAGCTTCTCGACGTCTTCGTCGGAGGCGCCGGCGGGCAGCTCCAGCGGCTCGGACGGTTCCTTGCCGATGGCGTCGGCGTCCTGGCCGGCGATGCGGAACAGGTTGCCTTCCACGAAGACCGTGTAGCTGCCGCCGAGCGCCTGGGTGATGTAGCCCACGGTGCCCGCCGGCAGGGTCACGACGTCGCCCTGCGGAACCAGCACGGCGGCGCAATCGCGCTCGAAGCGCACGGGTTCGCTGCTGCGTGAATACATGCCCTGTATTCTACGCCGCATGACCGATACCGCAGTGCGCCGCGCGCGCTGGCTCGCGCCGGCCCTGCTGCTCCTCGCCACGCTCGGCTGCGCCGCGGCCTGGATCCTCGTTGCGCTCGCCACCGGCCGCCAGTCGAGCTGGATGGCCGTCGTGGCGGCCGTGGACGCGGTCGCCGTGCTCCGCATCGCGCGGATGCCGGCCGGGGCCGCGCGCGCGACCGCCGCGGTCGCGGCGACGCTGGCGACGATCGCGCTGGCGAACTGGGGCATCGCCGCCGGGGAGATCGGCCGATCCCTCGGCATGCTGCCGTGGGAAGCGGCGGCGCGGATGGGGCCGGGCTACGCGTGGACGCTCGCGGTGCTGGCGAACGCGGCCGCCGACCGGCTCTGGCTCCTCGCATCGGTGGCGCTCGCGGCGATCGGCGCGCGATGAACCCCGGCGGGCCTCAGTGGCCCGCGTCCAGCGCCTTCAGCTCGGCCACCAGCGCCCCCGCGGCTTCCGCGCCGTCCCCGTAGAGCATGCGGGTGCCATCGGCGTAGAACAGCGCGTTCTCGATGCCGGCGAAGCCGGTGCCACGGCCGCGCTTGATCACGATCGTGTGCTTCGACTGCGCGACGTCGAGGATGGGCATGCCGTAGATCGGCGAGGACGGATCGGTCTTCGCCACCGGATTGACCACGTCGTTCGCGCCGATCACCAGCGACACGTCCGTGTTCGGGAACTCGGGGTTGATGTCGTCCATGTCCGCGATCCGGTCGTAGGGCACGCCCGCCTCCGCCAGCAGCACGTTCATGTGCCCCGGCATGCGCCCGGCGACCGGATGGATCGCGAATTTCACCTTGACGCCGCGATCCATCAGCCGCTGCGCGAGCTCCCAGATCTTGTGCTGCGCCTGGGCGACGGCCATGCCGTAGCCGGGCACGATCACCACGCGCTCGGCGTAGGCCATCATCGCCGCGGCGTCGCCGGCCTCGATCGGCTTCTGGCTGCCGGCGATGGCTTCGCCGCCGCCCGCGGCCGCCGCGCCGAAGTTGCCGAACAGCACGTTGCGGATCGAGCGGTTCATCGCCTTGGCCATCAGCCGCGTCAGCAGCATGCCCGCCGCGCCGACCATCATGCCGGCGACGATCAGCGCCATGTTGCCGAGCACGAAGCCTTCGAACGCCACCGCCAGGCCGGTGAACGCGTTGTACAGCGAGATCACCACCGGCATGTCGGCGCCGCCGATCGGCAGGGTCATGAGCACGCCGAGCGCCAGCGCGACCGCGAAGAACGCGACCACCAGCGGCACGCCGAGCGCGTGCACCAGCATCGCGCCGAGGGCGACCGCGGCGAGCGCGACCAGCGCGTTGAACCATTGCTGGCCCGGGAACGTGTAGCGCTTGTCCATGCGCCCGTCGAGCTTGGCCCACGCGATCACCGAACCCGACAGCGAGATCGCGCCGATCAGCGCGCCGACCACGCCCAGCAGCAGCACCAGCCGCGGCGGCGCGACGCCGGCACCGGCGAAGCGCAGCATCTCGACGGCGCCGATCGCCGCGGCCGAACCGCCGCCCATGCCGTTGAACAGCGCGACCATCTGCGGCATGTCGGTGATGGCGACCCGCTTGCCCCAGACCCAGGCGACCACCGTGCCGAGCACGGTGGCGAGCACGATCAGGCCCAGGTTGTGCAGGCCCGGCAGCAGCAGCGTCGCGATCGTGGCCAGCACCATGCCGGCGCCGGCCCACTGGATGCCGCTGCGCGCGGTCCTGGGCGAGGCCATGCGCTGCAGGCCGAGCAGGAACAGGGTGGCGGCGATGAAATAGCTGGCCTGCGCCAGCCATTGCAGCGAGGCGGCGGCGCTCACTTCGCCCCCGGCTTGCTGGCCTTGAACATCTCGAGCATGCGCTCGGTGACGACGTAGCCGCCGGCGGCGTTGCCCGCGCCCAGCAGCACCGCGACGAAGCCGATCGCCTTCTCGAGCGTGGTGTCGGCGTGGCCCAGCACGACCATCGCGCCGACCAGGACGATGCCGTGGATGAAGTTCGATCCCGACATCAGCGGCGTATGCAGGATCACCGGTACCCGCGAGATGATCACGTGCCCGGCGATGGCCGCGAGCATGAACACGTAGAGCACCATGAACGCCTGCACCATGAAAGCCTGCTCCATGAAGGCGTCGGCCAAGGCCGCTTCCGCCGGGGTCCCGCAGGCATCATAACCGGCGGATGAACGGTCCGGCCGCGGGTCAACGGCGGCCTTGCCCGGGCGTTCTGGGTCGTATGCTGCAGGCCGTGATCGCGACGACGTACCCGGAGCAAGCCCTCCCGGCCACCGCCCCGGCGGAGGACGGGCCGGCCTCGTTCGACGGTTTCCTCGAGGCCATCGGCCCGCGCGCGTACCGGTTCGCCGAGCTCGGCCTCCGCCACCGCGAGGACGCGCTGGACACGGTGCAGGAAGCGATGCTGCGGATGGTCGGCTACGCCGGGCGCCCGGCGGCGGAGTGGCCGGCGCTGTTCTGGAGCATCCTGCGCAGCCGCGTGGTCGACGCGCAGCGGCGCCGCGGCTTCCGGCTGCGCTGGATGCTGCCGGCGGCGGCGCACGCGGAGGAAGGCGTGGACTGGGCGGACGACGCGCCCGATCCGTCGCGCAGCCACGACGGGCGCGAGGCCTGGAGCCGCCTGTCGGAAGCGCTGTCGGCGCTGCCGCGGCGGCAGCGCGAAGCGTTCACGCTGCGCGTGCTGGAGGAACTGGACGTGGCCGACACCGCGCGCGCGATGGGCTGCAGCGAGGGCTCGGTGAAGACGCACCTGTCGCGGGCGCGGGAAGCGCTGCAGCGGCAACTGGAGGACTGGCGATGAACCACGAACATCTCGATTTCGACGCGCACGCCCGCGCAGCGCATGCCCGATCGCTCGAGGCGCTGACGCCGCGGGTTCGCGCGCAGTTGCAGCAACGCCGGCGGGCCGCGCTCGCCGCGGCGGCGCCGCAGCCCCTGCATCGCCGCCACGGCTGGGCCTGGCTCGGCGCGCCTGCGCTCGCGCTGGCCCTGGCCTTCGGTGCGCCGTGGCGGACCGCCCACGAACCGGCGCCGCCGGCGAAGGTCGCCGCGGCGGCCGCCGCGAACGACGCCGGTGCCACGGCGCCGGCGACGCTCGAGCAGGATCCCGACTTCTACCTCTGGCTGGCGTCCGCGGACGCCGTCGCCCTCGCATCGGAGTGACGCGATGACCACCTCCCACCGTCCCGTGTTCGCCGCCCCGGCGTTGGCCGCGCTGCTGCTGGCCGCGCCGCTGCTGGCTGGCGCGGGCGCCGCGCGCGCCCAGCAATCGTCCCCCGCGCAGCCTGCCGCGCAACCGCCCCTGCCGGCGTGGGAGCAGCTCACGTCCGCGCAGCGCGACCTGCTGGTGGCGCCCCTGCGCGAGCGCTGGGACGCCAGCCCCGACGACCGCGCGCGCATGTACGACCATGCACGCCGCTGGCGGGCGATGACGCCCGAGCAACGTTCCCGCGCGCGGCGCGGGCTCGGGCACTGGGAGCACATGGATCCGGCGCGCCGCCGCGAAATGCGCGCGCTGTTCGAGCAGATGCGGCACATGACGGAGGCGCAGCGCACTGCGCTGCGCGACCGCTGGCACGGGATGACGCAGGCGCAGCGCGACGCGTGGGTCGACGCGCACGCGCCGAAGGATCCGCGCTAGCGCGCCTGCTCCGCGCGCCGCGCCGGCGTTGCGCGGGTCAAGCCCGGGCCGGCCAGGCGGTGCGCGCGAGCAGCTCGTCGTCCCAGTCGATCGACAGCGCGCCGTCGCGCAGCATCGGCGCGACGAAGTTGCAGGCGTTGCGCGCGTACATCTCGCTGGCGTGGAAGGCGCCGCTGCTGGCGAGCCCGAGCGGCCCGGCGATGGTCACGCCCGATTCCACGATGGTTTCGCCCGGGCGCGTGAGCTCGCAGTTGCCGCCGGTCTCCGCGGCCATGTCGACGATCACGCTGCCCGGCCGCATGCCGCGCACCATCCCCGCGCTCAGGATGCGCGGCGCCGGGCGCCCCGGCACCGCCGCGGTGCAGACCACGGTGTCCACGCCGCGCAGGTGCTCGCCGAGGCGGCGCTGCTGCTCCGCGCGCTCGTCGTCGGTGAGCTGGCGCGCGTAGCCCCCCTCGCCCGCCGCGCTGACGCCCAGGTCCAGGAACCTGCCGCCGAGGGACTCGATCTGCTCGCGCGTTTCCGGGCGCACGTCGAAGCCCTCGACCTGCGCGCCGAGGCGCTTCGCGGTGGCGATCGCCTGCAGGCCGGCGACGCCCGCGCCCACGACCAGGACCTTCGACGGACGGATCGTGCCGGCGGCGGTGGTCAGCATCGGGAAGAAGCGCGGCGAAAGCTGCGCCGCGAGCAGCACCGCCTTGTAGCCCGCCATGCCGGCCTGCGAGCTGAGCACGTCCATCGCCTGCGCGCGGGTCGTGCGCGGCAACCGTTCCAGCGGGAAGGCGAGGATGCCGCGTGCGCGCAGCGCGTCGGCGCGCGCGGGGTCCGCGTCGGGTTGCAGCATGCCCACCAGCACCGCGCCTTCGGGCAGGGACTGCAGCAGCGCGGGCGGCGGGGATTGCACGCACAGCGCGATGCCGGCGCCTTCGTACGCGGCCTGCGCATCGGCGACCAGCTCCGCGCCCGCGGCGGCGTAGTCCGCGTCGGCGAAGCCCGCGGCATCGCCGAGTCCGCGCTCGGCGCGCACGCGGGCGCCGAGCGCGACGAGCTTCCTGCAGGTTTCGGGGGTCAGCGCCACGCGTCGCTCGCCGGGGGCGCGCTCGCGCGCCGCCGCAACCGTCACCGTGTCCGTCATGCGCCGCTCCGCCGGGTCGTTGCCCGCATCCTATCGCGGGAACCGCCCCGGGATCAGGCCGCGCGGCTGGCCGAACGGCCGAGGCGCTGGCGGACGAGGCGCATCGCCTCGTCGAACGGCATTTCGTCGGCTTCCGCGAACAGGTGCCCGCTGCGCACCAGCGCCGCGAGCTGTTCCGGCGAGGCGACCAGCTGCTTGACGCCGCGGCGGTTGACCAGCAGCAGGCGGCCGCTGAGCGGGCTGATCCAGGCGACCTTCACCGGCGCTTCCTGGCCGCGCTCGTCGGTCAGCCGCATCCAGTCCCCCGCCTGCAGCGTGCGCATGCGCTCCGCCACGGCGGGATCGAAATCGAGCGCGGCGTGGCCGCCGACGACGCGCAGCACCGGGGCCTCGTCGGCCTCCGCCTCGGCCGCGTGCGCCTGTGGCGTGCGCGCCTCGCGCGGGGCGTCGGGGAAGGCGACGGTGCGCGCCAGGCCCGCCATCCATTCGCCGGCGACCTGCTCGTCGAGGCCGGAGCTCGACAGCGCCTCGACCAGCGCCGGGTGCAGCGCAAGCACGCGCGAAGCGACGTCGCGGCCGGCGCCTCGCGCCGCCGCCGCGTCGAGCGCGACCAGCTCGTCGGCCATCGCGAGCACGCGCGGGATGCGCGCGCTGTCCTCGCCTTCGCGCAGCAGCACCTGGACCAGGTGGTGCTGCCAGTGCCGCTCGAGGAAGTGGGCGATCGTCGGGGTGAGGGTGCGGCCGGCCATGCGTTCGGCCAGCGCGCGCGCGGCGCCCTCGCGGGCCCGCGCCAGGCGCTCGCGCCCGTGCGCCGTCTCGGCGCTGCGGCGCTCGGCGATGTCGGCGCGCCGGCGCTGCTGCTCGAGCAGCGCCTGCATCTCGCGCGCGCTGAGCTCGAAGATCGCCAGGTCCTCGTTGTATTCGGCGACCACGCGGTCGACCAGCTTGCCGGCGCGATCGAGCAGTTCGCGATCCTGCGCGGAGACGCCGTCGTTGCCTTCGCAGCCGAGCGCGAGCGCGTCGAGCAGGCGGCGCGCCGGATGGTCGCCCTGCACGAACAGGCTGTCGTCGGTCAGCGCGACCTTGACGTAGGACATCACCAGGCGCGCGAACAGGCGCCGGGCTTCGCCACCCATGCCGTTGCCGCGCAGCATCGACTCGAACAGCATGCCGGTGAGGTCGATCGCGTCTTCCTGCTGCGCGTCGAGGCGCGTGTGCGCCGCGTCGAGTCCGAGGCGCGAGGCGCCTTCGGCCAGTTCCTCGCGGATCGCCTGGTGCAGCGCGCACTTGCCGGCGAGCGCGGCCTCGAAATTGCGGGCGCCGTCGCGCTGCAGCAGCGAGGCGACGCTGACGACTTCCTGCAGGCGCAGTTCGCGGCGCGCGTCCGCCGCCGCGGCGCCCGCCCCGGCACCGGCGCCACGGGCGTGACCGCCCGCCTCGCCGCCGAGGACGCCTTCGCGCCAGAGGTGGAGCATGTCGCGCAACTGCTGGTGCTGGACGCGCGCGGCCGGGTCGGTGCGGAAGGCTTCGGCGCTGCCGGCCTGCGCCGAGGGCGCGGCCGGCTGGCCGAAGCGCGGCGACGGCACCGCGGCGATGGGTTGCCCGAACTCGGGAATCGGCGCCGGCGCGGCCGGCTGGCCGAAGCCCTGCGTGGGCGCGGATACGGGCTGGCCGAACGCGAACGGGGACGTCGGTTGCGACGGCGCGGCCGGCATCGGTTCGGGCACGATCCCGCCGATGCCCGCTTCCAGCCAGGCGCCGCTCGCCTGCCGCGACGGCACGCCGGGGATGCCCGGCACGTCCTGGCGGGGCGCGGCGACCGACGGCTGCGGAGGCGCGGCCGTGGCCGTGCCGGGCGCTGGCGCGCGGCGCGCGTCGGCGTGGAAGCCGTGCGCGGCGAGCAGCGTGTTGAGGCGGCCGTACAACTCGCCGAGCACCTTCGCCAGTTCCTGCTCGTACTGGCGGAACAGCAGCGTGCGCAACGAAGGAGTGATGTCCGCATCGCGGAACGTCTGCACGAACGCGTTGGCCAGCAGCGTCGCGCCGACCGGATTGGTGGTGCCCGGCACCTGCATCGCGGCGGCGAGCGAATCGAAGCGCAGGCCGAGCATCTCGAGCGGGCGCTGGTAGCGCGTCGCGATCGACTCGGACAGGCGCTGGCCGTCGAGGTGGAAATCGAGTTCGTTCTCGCGCACCAGGCCCATCGGCGCGGCGTGGCCGCCGGGCAGCATGCGCCCGCAGAATTCGTCGAAGGCGCGGCCGATCAGCTCGCGGAACTTCATCACGTAGCCGGAGCCGCGCTGGCGCAGCGACAGCACCGCCATCAGGTCCTTGCGCTGCGTGCCTTCCTGGCCGACGCGCAGGCTGTCGTGGAGCTGTTCCTCGATCGGGCGGTACAGGCCGGCCGGCACCGCGCCGAGTTGCTCGACGGCGATGCGCTTGAGCTCCTCGAGCAGGCGCTCGGGATCCCTTCCCGCGGGAACGCCCATTTCAGGATGCTGGATGGACACGCCTAGGCTCCCCGCCGGGCTCCCTGCCGCGGCACAAAGTGACCACTACTGAGCATAATGGCCGCAAGAGCGTCGTCCATTGCCGGCGCAAGGATATGTGATGCCCATCCCAGTGCGCGACGACAATTTTCCGCCGGGCGGGCTCACATTCCTGAACGGGCGCCGGTCGGTCCCGGCCAGGCAGCTCGAATCCCCCGGTCCGGACGCCGCCACGCTGGACCGGATCCTGGCTGCGGCGGTGCGCGTGCCGGACCACGGCAAGCGCGTGCCGTGGCGCTTCGTGCGCATCGCCGGCGAGGCGCGCGACGCCCTCGGCGAAGCGCTGGTCGCGCGCACGCTCGAACGCGATCCGGATGCGGCGCAGGCGGTCCTCGACAAGGACCGGAGCCGTTTCCAGGCACCGCTCGCGATCGCGGTGGTCGCCAGGCTCGGGCCGGACCAGAAGATTCCCGAATCCGAACGCTTCGCGTCGGCGTGCTGCGTGTGCTTCGCGCTGCTGCTGGCGGCGCAGGCGGAAGGCTTCGGCGCGCAGTGGCTGACCGGCTGGCCCGCGTACGACGACGCGATCCTGCGCCTGCTCGGGCTCGGCGAGGACGAGCGCATCGCCGGCTTCATCCACATCGGCACCCCGAAGCTGGAAGCGCCGGAACGCGAACGCCCCGATCCGCGCGCGCTGCTGACCGACTGGAGGCCCGCGTGAGCGAGGCGGGCGCGCCGCGGCCGGCGCTCTACCTGGTCGACGCCAGCATGTACGTGTTCCGCGCCTGGCACTCGATGCCGGACGAGTTCCACGACGCCGAGGGCTGGCCGACCAACGCCGTGCACGGCTTCGCCCGCTTCGTGCTGGAACTGCTGGAGCGCGCGCGCCCGCAGCACATCGCGGTGTGCTTCGACGAGGCGCTGGATTCCTGCTTCCGCAACGCGCTCTACCCCGCCTACAAGGCCAACCGCGACCCCGCGCCGGAAGAGCTCAAGCGCCAGTTCACGCACTGCAAGTCGCTGTGCGTCGCGCTCGGCCTGGTCGTATTGGCGCACGGCGAATACGAGGCCGACGACCTGATCGGCAGCGCGCTCGCGCACGGTCGCGCGCAGGGCCAGCGCGGCGTGATCGTGTCGGCGGACAAGGACCTGTCGCAGCTGCTGGGTGAGTTCGACGAGCAGTGGGACTACGCGCGCGGCCAGCGCTGGCGCGCGGAAGGCGTGAAGGCGCGGCACGGCGTCGACGCGCACCAGATCGCGGACTACCTCGCGCTGTGCGGCGACGCGGTGGACAACATCCCTGGCGTCCCGGGCATCGGCGCGCGCACCGCGGCGGTGCTGCTCGCCCACTTCGAGAGCCTCGACGC
>DASTWT010000109.1:0-2263 GCA_035765815.1 Luteimonas sp.
CACCGCGCCGACGCCCATCAGGTCGAGCAGCGGCCGCAGCTGCCCCGGCAGCGCGCGCTGCTGGCTGACGAGCGCGTCCGTCGACCACTGCAGGTCGGTCGAGCGCAGGTCCGCGAACGGGACGATGAAGCGCTCGGCGACAGGCTTGTCGGTGAGCGCGGGCAGGATCGGGTCGTAGGTCCCGCCCCAGCGGTAATAGGCGAACAGCTGGCCCGGCAGCACCATCGCGCGGTCACCGCGCGGCAGCGTGCGGTCGAGCCCGGCCGCGGCCTGCCGCCACGGGGCGGGCACCTTCTTGAACGCGAGCTGGCGATCGAGGCCGACGCCGCGCGCGAGCGGCCAGACCGTCAGCGCGACCAGCCCGGCGCAGCCGAGCGCGAAGCCCGCGCGCGCGAGCGGCAGCGCGCGCAGCCGCTGCCACGCGAGCGCCGCGCCGAGCCCGCCGAGGCCCGCGATCCCGAGCGCCACCAGCGGCCCCGCCTTGTACGTCGTGCGCAGGAAGCGCACCGCCTGCACGTGGTTGTAGGCGAACGTCGCGCCGCGGCGCAGCGGCGTTCCGTTCGGGAAGCCGACGACCATCACGAGCACGCCGAGCAGCACCATCGCGAGCAGGAACGGCGCGTAGCGCGCGCGGCGCGTCCACGCGAACGAGCCGAGGCAGAGCGCCGGCACGAACAGCGTCGCGAGCACGACCGGCACGAAGCCGAGGTAGACGCCCGCGTCGGCCTGGAAGGCGCGCAGCGTGCCGGTGTAGCCGACGCCGATGTAGCTCGTCCAGAACCCGAGCATCCGCAACGCCTCGGGGACGCTCGAGGTCGACCAGATCGTCCCGGGCTGCTCGGTGTAGGGCAGGAAGTCGAGGCCATAGCGCGCGTGCACGGCGACGGCAGCGACCCACCACAGCGACGCGAGCAGCGCCAGCGGCACGAGCCGCACCGCGAACGAGCCGAGCGCGCGCACGCCGATCGCGCCCCAGCCGAGCTCGTAGAGCGCCAGCAGCAGCGGCCCGAGCAGCAGCCACGCCGTGACGGCGACGTTCACGCCACCGCCCGTCGAGGTCAGGATCAGCGCGAACGCCGCCGGCCACCACAGGCCGCGCGGGTCGCGCAGACCCCGGTGCACGCACAGCAGCAGCCACGGCAGCGCCGCCGAGGCCAGCAGGGTGATGCTCGTGCGCCCCAGGTAGGTGACGACGTAGGGGTTGAGCATGTACAGCGCGCCGCCGACGAGGTGCGCGGCGCCGCGCGGCCGGCCGGCGAAGGCGTCGAGCAGCCGCACCATCCCCCACGCGCTGAGCGCGAGCAGCAGCCCGATCCACAGCCGCCCGACCACCCATTCGGGCACGCCGATCGCGTTCCCGAGCGCGAAGAACGGCGCCATCGGCCACAGGTAGCCGCCGTACTGTCCGGCGAAGACGTGGCCGAGCGACTCCTGCGGCGTCCACGCGCTCAGGACGTCGTGCAGGAACGACTGCGGCGCGACGTGCAGGTCGACCTTCGTCTCCGCGACGATCCATCCGGGCCGCTGGAGCAGCGCGAGCAGGAAGGCGAGCGCCGCGAGCCCGCCCGGGATGAGGCTGTCGCGCCGGCGCGCCAAGGGGCGCCAGCGTACCGGCGCGCGGCGCGGGCGCCGCTCAGTGCCCGTTGGCGGAGAAGTGCATGTAGTCCTGGGTGCCGGCCCAGCTCCCGCCCCAGCCCCAGCCGATCGACGCGAACGCCGCGACGACCCGGCGCGTGACCATCCCGCGCAGCGTGCGCGAGCGGTCCAGGTAGCGGCGCGCGGCCGGGTCGCGCGTGACGCCGCAGCCCGTGTACGGGTTCTCGCTCGGGTTGACGTCGACCGCCAGGCCGAAGGCGTGCATCGACCACGAGTGCGTCGGCGGCGTGCCGGGACACGGCGAGGGCGCAGCGTCGCGGCAGTCGAACGCGGCGGTGTCGTCGCCGGTGGGCGCGATCGGCTGGATGCGGCGGATCCGGAAGCCGATCCGGTACAGGCGGCGGAAGACGCGGTACAGCGGCCAGGCGGCGCTCGCGTTGACGACCAGCCGGCCGGTCTGCGCGCGCCCCCTGAAGTCGACGTAGGTGACGCTCAGCAGCCGCAGCCGCGACATCGCCACCGGGCAGCCGCGGTGGTACTGGCGCACGTGCACGAGCTGCGCGCGCACGGGCGCGGGCACCGGCTGCACCGAGCCGTGGAAGGCGACGAGGGCGAGCGGAAGCGCCAGGATCCGCATCGCCCCCGCAAGCTACTCGCCGGAGGCGTC
>DASTWT010000110.1:0-6141 GCA_035765815.1 Luteimonas sp.
GGGCCGGCGAACAGGAAGTTGCCGATCGGCTTCTCCGGGTTGCCCAGGCCCGATCGCGCCAGCTTGATCGCGCTGGTCAGCGTCTCGATCGCCGGGTCCTGGCCGAAGATCACCATCTTGAGGTTGCGCTCGAGGTGCTGCAGCACGTCCTTGTCGGACGCGCTCACCTGCTTGGCCGGGATGCGGGCCATGCGCGCGACGATCGTCTCGATCTCCTCGACGTCGATCAGGTGTTTGCGCGCGTCCTCCGGCAGCAGGCGCTGGCGCGCGCCGGCCTCGTCGATCACGTCGATCGCCTTGTCGGGCAGCAACCGGTCGCCGATGTGGCGCACCGACAGGTCGACCGCGGCCTTGATCGCCTCGTCGGCGTAGGTGACGCCGTGGTGCTGCTCGTACTTGGGCTTGAGCCCCTGCAGGATCTCCACGGCCTCGCCCACCGTCGGCTCGACGATGTCGATCTTCTGGAAGCGGCGCGCGAGCGCACGGTCCTTCTCGAAGATGCCGCGATATTCCTGGAACGTGGTCGAGCCGATGCAGCGCAGCTCGCCGGACGCGAGCACGGGCTTGATCAGGTTCGACGCATCCATCGTGCCGCCCGAGGCGGAGCCGGCGCCGATGATGGTGTGGATCTCGTCGATGAAGAGGATCGCGCCCGGCACCTTCTTCAGCGCTGCGAGCACGCCCTTCAGGCGCTTCTCGAAGTCGCCGCGGTACTTGGTGCCCGCGACCAGCGCGCCGAGGTCGAGCGAATAGATCACCGCATCGGCCAGCACCTCGGGCACGTCGCCGTCGACGATGCGCTTGGCCAGGCCTTCGGCCAGCGCGGTCTTGCCGACGCCGGCCTCGCCGACGTAGAGCGGGTTGTTCTTGCGGCGCCGGCACAGCACCTGGATGGTGCGCTCGATCTCCTCCGCGCGGCCGACGAGCGGGTCGATCTTGCCCTCGCGGGCGAGCGCGTTGAGGTCGCTGGCGAACTCGGCCAGGGCGTCGCCCTTGCCTTCCGCCGCTTCGGGGCCGGCTTCGCCGTGTGCGCCCTCCTCGTGGCGCGGCTCCTCGCCCTGCTTGGCGATGCCGTGCGACAGGTAGTTCACCGCGTCGAGGCGGGTCACGTCCTGCTGGTTGAGGAAATAGACGGCGTGCGAATCCTTCTCGCCGAAGATCGCGACCAGCACGTTGGCGCCGGTGACCTCCTTCTTGCCGGAGGACTGCACGTGGTAGACGGCGCGCTGCAGCACGCGCTGGAAGCCGAGCGTGGGCTGGGTGTCGCGGCCGTCCTCGGGGTCGAGCTTGACCACCGACTTGTCGATCGCCTGCTCGAGTTCGGCGCGCAGGCGCAGGAAGTCTGCGCCGCTGGCCTTGAGCACGGCTTCGGCCGAGGGATTGTCGAGCAGGGCGAGCAGGAGGTGCTCGACGGTCATGTACTCGTGGCGCGCCTCGCGGGCGCGCTTGTAGCACTGGCCGATGCTGTACTCGAGGTCCTTGCTGAACATCTGGGGGAACCTCCGCTGGAACCTTCGGCCCGGACCGGGCCTCCTGGTCCGGATATGGGGCGCCCGCGGCCCCCCTGCAAGTCCCTTCTACGCCTTCTCCATCGTGCAGAGCAACGGATGCTGGTTGAGCCTTGCGTATTCGTTCACCTGCGCCACCTTGGACTCTGCCACCTCGCGGGTGAACACCCCGCAGACGCCCCGCCCCCGGGTGTGCACGTGGAGCATGACCTGGGTGGCCTTCTCGATGTTCATGCCGAAGAAGCGGACCAGCACGTCGACCACGAAATCCATCGGCGTGTAGTCGTCGTTCAGCAGCAGGACGGAATACAGCGGCGGCCGCGCGACCTCCGGGCGGGTGGTCTCCACCGCCACGCCATGGTCGCGCTCGCTGCCGGGTTTGTTGGCCATGGCGTGATTATAGAATGGCGCGCATGAGCTACCGCGAGGGCCGGTTCTGGCAACCCGACGTCACCGTCGCCACCGTCGTGGTGCGCGACGGCCGCCTGCTGTGCGTCGAGGAGCATTCCAACGGAAACGGGGCGAACGGCCCGGGCCTGGTGTTGAACCAGCCCGCGGGGCACCTCGAACCCGACGAAGGCCTGGCCGAAGCGGCCCTGCGCGAAACGCTGGAGGAAACCGGCTGGGACGTGCGCCTGACCGCCTTCGTCGGGGCGTACCAGTGGAAGGCGCCCGAAACGCAGCGCCACTACCTGCGCTTCGCGTTCCTCGCCGAACCGCTGCGCCACCATCCGGAGCGTCCGCTGGACGCCGGGATCGAGCGCGCGCTCTGGCTGACGCCGGGCGAACTGGAAGCCGAGCGCCACCGCCACCGCAGCCCGCTGGTGTGGCGCGCGGTCGCCGACGCGCTCGGCGGCCGGCGCCAGCCGTTGTCGGTGTTGCAGCAGGTCGAATGACCATGGCCGCCGCGCCCTCCACCATCGTCGGCATGTCCGGCGGCGTCGACTCCTCGGTCGCGGCATTGCTGCTGGTGCGCGCCGGCGAGCCGGTGGCCGGCATGTTCATGGACAACTGGGCCGACGACGGCAGCGGCGAATGCCGCGCCGACGAGGACCGCCGCGACGCGGTCGCCGTGTGCGGCCGCCTCGGCATCGCCCTGCACGTGCGCGACTTCTCGCGGGAGTACTGGGACGGCGTGTTCGCGCACTTCATCGCCGAATACGCAGCGGGCCGCACGCCGAATCCGGACGTGCTGTGCAACCGCGAGATCAAGTTCCGGCACTTCCTGGACGCGGCGCGGGCGCTGGGCGCCGGGCGCATCGCCACCGGCCACTACGCGCGCGTCGCGCGGGCGGGCGGGCGCTGGCGCCTGCTGCGCGCGCTCGACCGCGACAAGGACCAGAGCTACTTCCTGCACCTGCTCGGCCAGGAAGCGCTGGCGGCGACGCGCTTCCCGCTCGGCGACCTGCGCAAGGGCGAGGTGCGGCGCCTGGCCGCGGAGGCCGGCCTGCCGACGGCGGCGAAGAAGGATTCCACCGGTATCTGCTTCATCGGCGAACGCGACTTCCGCGATTTCCTGTCGCGCTACCTGCCGGCGAAGCCCGGCGAGATCCGCGACCCGCAGGGGCGGCGACTGGGCGAGCACTCCGGCGTGTTCTATTTCACCCTCGGCCAGCGCGGCGGCCTGCAGCTCGGCGGCGTGCGCGGGCGCGAGGCGGCGCCCTGGTACGTGGTGGGCAAGGACGTTGCCGGCAACGTGCTGTACGTCGACCAGGGGCACGACAGCCCCTGGCTGCAGTCGGGCGTGCTCTGGAGCGAGGCCGCGCATTGGATCGACGGCGCCCCGCCTTCCGCGCGCTTCGCCTGCGAGGCGCAGGTGCGCTACCGCCAGGCGCCCGAACCCTGCGGGGTCGAGGTGCGCGACGACGGCAGCCTGCGCATCGCGTTCGCGCGGCCGCAGCGTGCGGTGACGCCGGGCCAGTCCGTGGTGCTGTACGACGGCGAGCATTGCCTCGGCGGCGCCGTGATCGCCGCCACCGACGCCCCACTCGAATCGAGGCATGCCGCATGACCGACGCCCCCCGCGATCCCATGCGCGAACGCGTGCTCGCACTGGCCGGCGTCGCCCAGGCGCTCGCCCAGGTGCGCCGGATCGCCGAGACCGGCGAGGCCGACGCGACCGTCCTGGAAACGGCCATGGACAGCGTGTTCCGGATCGATGCCGAATCGCCCGCCGCCGTCTTCGGCGGCGTCGGCGCCGTGGGCCCGGGTCTGCGCCTGCTCCGCACCTATTTCAGCAACGAGTCCGAAGATGCGCTGCTGCCGCGCCTGGGCCTGGCGGTGCTGCAGCTGGAACGGCGCTTCGTGCGCGATCCCGCCGCGGAACGCGTCCACGACGGCATCCTCCGGATCGCTCCCGACGCGGCCGCCAAGGGCGGCGCGCATCCCGACGTGCTCGGCGCGCTGGGCGCCCTGTACGCCTCGACCGTGAGCGGGCTGCGGCCGCGGATCATGGTCCAGGGCAACCCGCACTACCTCGGGCAGTCCGGGGTCGTCGCCGAGATCCGCGCCACCCTGCTCGCCGCGCTCCGGGCCGCCGTGCTGTGGCGCCAGATGGGCGGCACGCTCTGGGATTTCCCGCTGCGCCGGCGCGCGATGGCCGCGGCGATCGACGGCCTGCTCGGCCAGCAGGCGTAGCCGGGCCGGGCGGGCCTCAGCCCTTCGGGACGATCAGCTTCAGGCCCTTGAACCAGTCGCGGTAGAACGCGGCGTCGAAGGTGATCAGGGCGTCGCATTGCAGCAGCGCGTGGGCGCCGACCAGGAACTCCGAGATCGCTCGCGGCTGGCCGGTGCGCTGGCGTTCGCGCCGCTGCATCTCGCCCGCGCGCAGCGCCGACTTCGCTTCCACCGCGCTGTAGTGCACGCCCATCTCCTCGAGCGCGGCGAGCGCGTCCGCGCCGTTGCGCAGGCGAGCGGCCACCATCGCCAGCGCGGCGTCGCCCACCACGACGCGCCCCGCGCCCAGCGCCTGGCGCAGCGTCGCCTCCACCGCGTCGGCACGCGGGCCGTCGGCGAGCAGTTCGACCAATGCCGGTGCGTCGATCGCGATCACGCGCCGCCGCCCTCGCCGTCAGGGACATCCAGCGCGAACTTGCCGCGCACGCGCGAGATGGCGTCGTCCACGTGCTTGCTCAGCACGATGCGGCTGCCATCGAGTTCGACCTTGAGGACGGTGCCCTTGCTCAGGCCCAGGGCGTCGCGCACCGGCTTGGGCAGGGTGATCTGGCCGCGTTCGGCGACGGTCGCTTCCATCGTCTGGCCCTCCGGACTCGAAGTATGGACGGATCTTACATACTTTAAATTCCATACTCAATCGGTCATACTGTAGGCACCAGGCCGCCAGTCCCACCCCTCCGGAGTCCCCCATGTCCCGCGATTCCTTCGCCACCCGCGCCCGACTCGACGTCAACGGCAAGTCCTACGCCTATTCCAGCCTGCCGAAGCTCGGCGAGCGCTTCGACCTGGCGAAGCTGCCCTACTCGATGAAGATCCTGCTCGAGAACCTGCTCCGGCACGAGGACGGCGTGACCGTGCTGCCCGCGCACATCGAGGCCGTGGCGAAGTGGGATCCGAAGGACGAGCCCGAGACCGAGATCGCGTTCATGCCGGCGCGCGTGCTGCTGCAGGACTTCACCGGCGTACCCTGCGTGGTCGACCTCGCGGCGATGCGCGACGCCGTCGCCAAGCTCGGCGGCAAGCCGAGCCAGATCAACCCGCTGATCCCGTCGGAGCTGGTCATCGACCACTCGGTGCAGGTGGACGTGTTCGGCCGCGCCGACGCGCTCGACCTCAACGGCAAGATCGAGTTCCAGCGCAACCAGGAGCGCTACAGCTTCCTGCGCTGGGGCCAGAAGGCGTTCGGCAACTTCAAGGTGGTGCCGCCGAACACCGGCATCGTGCACCAGGTGAACCTGGAGCACCTCGCGCGCGTGGTCGTCGAGCGCGACGTCGACGGGGAACTGCTCGCGTTCCCGGACACCGTGTTCGGCACCGACTCGCACACCACGATGATCAACGGCATCGGCGTGCTCGGCTGGGGCGTGGGCGGCATCGAGGCCGAGGCCGCGATGCTGGGCCAGCCCTCGTCGATGCTGATCCCGCAGGTCGTGGGCTTCCGCCTGACCGGCAAGCTGCCGGAAGGCGCGACCGGCACCGACCTCGTGCTGACCGTCACCCAGATGCTCCGCGCGCTGGGCGTGGTCGGCAAGTTCGTCGAGTTCTACGGCGACGGCCTGCAGCACCTGCCGCTGGCCGACCGCGCGACCATCGCCAACATGGCGCCCGAGTACGGCGCGACCTGCGGCATCTTCCCGATCGACGCCGAGGCCGTGCGCTACCTGCGCCTGTCCGGCCGCAGCGAGGAGCAGATCGCGCTGGTCGAGGCCTACGCGAAGGCGCAGGGCCTGTGGCATTCGCCGGACTCGCCGCACGCGCAGTACAGCGCCACGCTCGAGCTCGACATGGGCGACGTCAAGCCGTCGCTCGCCGGTCCGAAGCGCCCGCAGGACCGCGTGCTGCTGGAAGGCGTCAAGGACAACTTCCACGCCAACCTCGAAGGCCTCACCGCCGACCGCACCGCGCGCAAGACCGAGGTCAAGCGCATGGACGCCGAAGGCGGCGACCAGCCGCAGGC
>DASTWT010000111.1:0-9162 GCA_035765815.1 Luteimonas sp.
TCAGCGCACGCGGCCGCGACGGAACAGGTTCACGATCGCGAGCAGGATGATCGCGCCGATCAGCGCCGCGATGAATCCCATGATGTCGAAGCCGCCGGCGGCGCCGGTGCTGCCGCCGATGAGCGGCGCGATCAGCCAGCCGCCGATCAGCGCGCCGATGATGCCGACGACGACGTTCAGCACGATGCCCTGCTGGGCGTCCGTCCGCATGATCATGCTGGCGAGCCAGCCGATGATGCCGCCCACGATCAGCCAAATGATCAGACCCATTTTCACTCTCCTTATGCGCGGTTGTCGGGGTACGACTCCCCTTGGGGGCGCGACAAGTCTGTACAGGAGGTCGTGACGGCAGCGTCAGCGCGAAACGCCCGGCGACGGGCGCGAAAACGGCCGGGAATCAGGCGTTTGCGTCGCGCAGCGCGGCGAGCAGTTCGGCCCGGGGAAGCTTGCCCGTGGCGTTGCGGGGCAACGCGGCGACGCGGCGGAGCGGACGCGGCAGGAACACCGGGTCGATGCCGTCGCGCAGCGCCTCGAGGATGCGCGCTTCGTCGAGCGCGGGCGCGACCGCGAGGGCGGCGAGGCGGCGCACGCCGGTGACCGGGTCGGGATCGAGCTGGAACACGACGCCGTCCTCGACGCCGTCCACCGCCTGCAGGCGGCGCGTGAGGTCGCCGAGCGACGCGCGCTTGCCCGCGATCTCCAGCAGGTCGGCGTCGCGGCCGCGCAGCAGGAAGCGGCCGGCGTCGTCGAGCTCGACCAGGTCGGCGAGCGTCACCGGCGCGGCGAGCTGCGGCGCGTGCACGCCGGTGCCGCCCGGCCGCGGCTGCAGGCGCACGCCCGGGAACGGCGTCCACGCCTCCTCGCGCGCAGTGCGGCGCGAGGCGATGACGCAGGTTTCGGTGGAACCGAAGAACTCGCGCAGCTCGCAGCCGAAGCGCGCCTCGGCCGCGGCCGCGAGCGCGGCGGGCAGCGGCGCCGTGGCGGACACGATGCCCGCGAGCGGCGGCGGCGCGAGCGACGGATCCGCGTCGCACGCGTCGAGCAGCGCGCGCAGGTGCACCGGCGTCGTCACCAGCAGGCGCGGCGCGGGCGCCTCGTGCAGCGCGCGCACGATGTCGTGCGGGAAGAAGGGCCGCCCGGCGTGCACGGCGAAGCCCGCGAACAGCGGCAGCAGCACGCTGAGCTCCATGCCGTACATGTGCTGGGGCGGCACCGTCGCGACGATGTGCGCAGCGTCGCCTTCGCCCCACAGGTCGCGCAGTGCCGCGGCGTTCTGCGCCGTGCTCGCGCGGAAGCCGCCCCAGGTCTTGGCGTGCGCCGCCGGCACGCCGGTGCTGCCGGATGTGAAGCCGATCACCGCGATCGCGTCGGCGGCGACCTCCGCGCGCGGCATCTCGCCGGCGCGCGCCGGCGGCGCGGCCAGTGCGGCGTCGATGGCGTCGTCGCCGATGCAGTGGCTGCCGGGGTGGCGCGCGGCGATGTCGGCCACGCACGCGGGCGCGCCGGACGGCGGCAGCAGCACCGCCTGCCCGCGCATCGCGGCCGCGCAGAAGCCGACCAGGAAGCGATAGCGGTCGTCGCACAGCAGGATCGCGTGGCGCGCTTCCGGCAGGCGCGCCGCCAGGGCGCGGGCGTGGGCGAGGAACGCGTCCAGGCCGACCGTGGCGCCCGCACCGAACGCGACCGCGCGCGTGCCGTCGCCCGCGGCGAGCGGCAATGTTCGAAGCGCATTGTCGACGACGACTGCGGACATGGCCGGCCTGCGTTTTCCCCGGCGGTACTTTACGCTGGCCGCGATCCCAGGACCGTCCACGATGCCGCCATCGACCCCGTTCAGCACGCCCGGCGGCATCCCGCGCTGGCACTGGCAGCCCTGGCAGGGCGGCGAGCGCGCGCCCGCCGGCGGCGCGTGGGCGGCGGCGCACGACTGGCTCGCGACGCTGCCCGGCGTGCCGGAAGGCGCGCTGCCGCTGCACCGCGACCTGCACGGGCGGCCGCGCTTCGCCGCGGGCATCGACGCCGACGCGGGCTGGAGCCACAGCGGCGACGGGCTGCTGCTGGCGTTCGCGCGCGGCGCGATGCTCGGAGTGGACATGGAATACGAGCGCCCGCGGCCGAAGGCGCTGGAAATCGCGCGCCGCCATTTCGCGCCCCCGGAGGCCGCCTGGCTCGAATCGCATGCCCCGACGGCCGGCAGCGGCGCGGAAGGCGCGCTCTCCCCGCGCGACCTCGCCTTCCTGCGCCTGTGGTGCGCGAAGGAAGCGGTGCTGAAGGCGCACGGGCGCGGCCTCGCGTTCGGGTTGCACCGCCTCGCCTTCGCGGAAATCGACGGCGCGCTCGTGCTCGCCGAGGCCGATCCCGCGCTGGGCGATGCCGCCGCATGGTCGCTGCACGAATTCGTCCCGCACCCCGGCTATCGCGCCGCGCTCGCCTGGCGGAGCAGCGGGCCTTCGGGACCCGACGGCGAAGGCGTCTCTCCGGAAGGGACTCCGTAAACGTGCGTCGCCTTCGGGGCTGGGCTCCGGAAGCGCGCGATCAGTTCCGGGGGACGCCGCAAGTACGTCCCTGTAGGCTCCGTGGCGCCATCCATGGCGCCAAGGCCCCCGGAACTGACCGCACGCTTCCGTCGCCAGGCACGACGTCATTCCGCGCTTCGATCGGTAGAAGCGGGGGCATGGCGTCACGAAGGCGCGGGCCGCACGTCGCTTCGTCGTCGCGGATGCGAGGGTTCGGGCCGGGGATCTCGAAAACAGGGATGTTTTCGAGAAGCCTCCATGGATGGATCCACGGCGTGCCCCCGCCCGAACCCTCGCATCCGCGGCGACCCCGCACGAAGGCACACACGTATTCGCGCCGCCGGACCCGAAGGAGACAGCGACAGCGCCCCTACAATGGCCGCATGGGCGAAAAGATCGACGCAGCGGCGAGGAATGAACTGGAGTCGGGCCTGGCGGCGCTCGGCCTCGACCGCGCGCTGGCGGAACCGCTGCTCGCCTACCTCGCGCTGCTGCTGCGCTGGAACGCCGCCTACAACCTCACCGCGATCCGCGACCCGCGCGAGATGGTGTCCAAGCACCTGCTCGACTCGCTGGCCATGCACGCGGCAACCGCGCCGCTCGCCGCCGCCGGGGGCAGCCTCGCCGACCTGGGCACCGGCGCCGGCTTTCCCGGCATTCCGCTGGCGATCGCGCAGCCGGGCCTGCAGGTCGCGCTGGTCGAGTCCAACGGCAAGAAGGCGCGTTTCCTGCGCGAAGCCGTGCGCAGCCTCGGCCTGGCCAACGCGAAGGCGGTCGAATCGCGGATCGAGGCCGTCGACGCGCCCGGCGCTTTCGACGCGATCACGGCGCGCGCCCTGGCCACGCTGCCGCTGATCCTCGAGCTGGGCGGCCACCTGCTGAAGCCGGAGGGAGCCCTGCTCGCGATGAAGGGCGTCGTGCCCGCCGACGAGATCGCCGCGCTGCCCGCGGGCTGGGCCGTGCGGGACATCCGCCCGCTCGCGGTGCCCGGCCTCGCCGCGGAACGGCACCTGGTCGTGGTCGGGCGCACCGCCGCCGGGGATAACGCATAATCCCCGGTCCGGCCCGCCGCGACGGCGGCGCGCGCCGGGCATTCCATCGCACGAGGTCACGCGCCGAGCCATGGCCCGCATCATCGCTGTCGCCAACCAGAAGGGCGGGGTCGGCAAGACCACCACCGCGGTCAACCTGGCCGCGGCGCTGGCGGCCACGCCCAAGCGCGTGCTGCTGGTCGACCTCGATGCGCAGGGCAACGCCACCATGGGCAGCGGCGTGGACAAGCACGAGCTGTCCGCGTCCAGTTGCGACGTGCTGCTCGAGGAGCAGCACGCCGACACCGCGATCGTGAAGACGCCGGAGGGCTTCGACCTGCTGCCCGGCAACACCGACCTCACCGCGGCCGAGATCGAGCTGATGGACGAGGAAGGCCGCGAGCAGCGCCTCAAGCGCGCGCTCGAGCCGCTGCGCGGCCGCTACGACTTCATCATCGTCGACTGCCCGCCGGCGCTGTCGCTGCTCACGCTCAACGCGCTGACGGCCGCCGACGGCGTGCTGGTGCCGATGCAGTGCGAGTACTACGCGCTGGAGGGCCTGAGCGCGCTGGTGCGCACCATCGACGCGCTCAAGGGCCGGCTGAACCCGCAGCTTGAGATCGAAGGCGTGCTGCGGACCATGTTCGACGTGCGCAACAACCTCGCCAACGCGGTCTCGGCCGAGCTGGTGGAGCATTTCGGCGACAAGGTGTTCCGCACCATCGTCCCGCGCAACGTGCGCCTGGCCGAGGCGCCGAGCCACGGCCAGAGCATCGTCGGCTACGACCGCGGCTCGCGCGGCGCGGTGGCCTACCTCGGCCTCGCCGGCGAAGTGCTGCGCCGCCAGCGCGAACGCGAGCAGGCGGTGCGCGACGAACAGAGGGGAAGCAACGCGATGAAGGGCACTGCAGGGAGCGCCGCATGAACGCCGCGTCGAAGACCGCCGCCAAGAAGCGCGGCCTGGGCCGCGGCCTCGAGGCGCTGCTCGGGCCGAAGGCCGCCGCCGAGGCGCCCGCGATGGAGGCGAAGCCGGGCGACGAGCTGCGCCGACTGCCGATCGACGCGCTCGCGCCGGGCAAGTACCAGCCGCGCCGCACGATGGACGACGCGAAGCTCGCCGAGCTCGCCGAATCGATCCGCGCGCAGGGCGTGATCCAGCCGATCGTGGTCCGCGGGGTCGCGTCGTCGCGCGGCGGCCGCACCTGGGAAATCATCGCCGGCGAGCGCCGCTGGCGCGCCTCGAAGCTGGCCGGCCTCGACGAAGTGCCGGTGGTCGTGCGCGAAGTCGACGACCGCACCGTGGTCGCGATGGCGCTGATCGAGAACATCCAGCGCGAGGACCTGAACCCGCTGGAAGAGGCGAACGCGCTGCAGCGCCTGATCGACGAGTTCGACCTGACCCACGCGCAGGCCGCGGAAGCGGTCGGCCGCTCGCGCGCGGCGGTGTCCAACCTGCTGCGCCTGCTGGAACTGCCGCCGGAGATCCGCACGCTGGTGGAAACCCGCGCGCTCGAGATGGGGCATGCGCGCGCGCTGCTCACCGTCGCGCCGCAGGCGGCGATCGCGCTGGCGCGCCAGGCCGCCGAGCACGGCTGGTCGGTGCGCGAGGTCGAGCATCGCGTGCAGCAGCTCGCCGCCGGCAAGGTGGCCACGGGCGCGGCGCAGGCGAAGGCGAAGCCGGGGAAGGCCGCGCCGCAGGCCGACATCGCCGCGCTCGAGCGCGAGCTCGGCGAGTCCCTCGGGACGCGCGTCAGCATCGACCACGGCCGCGGCGGCAAGGGCAAGCTCGTGATCCATTACGCCAACCTCGACGCGCTCGACGGCGTGCTCGAGAAGCTGCGCGGCAGCCGCTGACGGAGCGGCGCGCATGGCCCATCCCTCGCTTTCGGTCGTCGTGCCCGTCTACAACGAGCGCGACAACGTCGCGCCGCTCATCGCCGAAATCGTGGCCGCGTTGCGCGGCCGGCCCGCGGGGCAGGGCGGCGATTTCGAGATCGTCTACGTCGACGACTGCTCGACCGACGACACCCTGGCGAAGCTGCAGGCGCTGAAGGCCGAAGTGCCCGAGCTGCGCGTCATCCGCCACCTGAAGCAGGGCCGCCAGAGCACCGCCATCCGCAACGGCGTCAAGGCCGCGCGCGGCGAATGGATCGCCACGCTCGACGGCGACGGCCAGAACGATCCGGCCGACATCCCGAAGCTGCTGGACGAGCGCGCGAAGGCGGCGCCGGACGTGAAGCTGTTCGCCGGCTGGCGCGTCAACCGCATGGACAGCGGCAGCAAGCGCTGGGCCTCGAAGTGGGCGAACGCGATCCGCTCGCGCATGCTCCGCGACGCCACGCCGGACACCGGCTGCGGCATCAAGCTGTTCGAGCGCGAGGCCTTCCTCGACCTGCCGCACTTCGACCACATGCACCGCTACCTGCCGGCGCTGATGCAGCGCGCGGGCTGGAAGACGGTCAGCGTGCCGGTGAACCACCGCCACCGCAGCGCCGGCGTGTCCAAGTACAACAACCTCAACCGCGCGCTGGTCGGCATCAGCGACCTGCGCGGCGTGGCCTGGCTGATCAAGCGCGGCAAGGTCGCGCCGACCGAGGAGCTGCCTTGAGCCTGGCCCTCGCGCTGGCACAGGCGGCGGCCGCGGCCCCGCCGCCGGCCGATGTCATGAACGAGCCGATCGCCTGGCTCGCGTGGACCGGGCTGCACGCGTCGCCGTGGAAGCTGATCGGCCTGGTCGGCGCGCTGATGTTCGGCGGCCGATGGCTCGTGCAGTTCGTCGCCAGCAAGCGCCAGGGCAAGCCGGTGATCCCGCGCCTGTTCTGGTACATGAGCATCGTCGGCAGCCTGATGACGCTGTCGTACTTCGTGTTCGGCAAGAACGACTCGGTCGGCATCCTGCAGAACCTGTTCCCTGCCTTCACCGCCTGCTATAGCCTGTACCTGGACATCCGCCATCGCGGCTGGCGCCGCGATCGCGCGACTCACTGACGCCTCCAGGGGGTTCGATGCAAACCAGGGAAGCATGCGTCGCACTGGCGCTCGTGCTCGCGCTGGCGCTCGCGCCGGCATCGCAGGCCGCCGACGCGACGCCGGCCACCGGCGCGACGGCACCCGGCGACACCGCGGCCGCCGACGCGGCGTTCCGCGCCATCTACGAAGCCGAGTGGAAGTGGCGCGAGCGCGAGTTCGGCAACGCCGGCGACGAGGACGGCGAACCGGAGATCGACCTGCCGCACCTGCCCGACGTCGGGCCGGAGGCGCAGGCGCGGCGGCTGGCGAAGTGGGACGCCGTGCTCGCGCAACTGCGCGCGATCGACCCGGCGAAGCTGTCGCCGGCCGAGCGCGTGGACTACGCGGTCTACCTCCCGCAGGTGCAGGACCTGGCCGCGTCGGTGCGGTCGCGCGACTACGAGATGCCGTTCAATTCCGACAGCTCGTTCTGGGCGAACCTCGGCTTCATGGCGCGCGCGGACATGCGCGACGCGAAGGCCTACGCCAACTACATCGGCAGGCTCGAGGACGTGCCGCGCTATTTCGACCAGCAGGTCGCGAACATGCGCGCGGGCCTCGCGCGCGGCTTCAGCGTGCCGCAGGCGGTGCTGGCCGGCCGCGACCAGTCCATCGCCGACGTCGCCGACCTCGCGCGCGCCGAGGATTCGCCGCTGTGGCGGCCGTTCGTGCGGATGCCGTCCTCGATTCCCGCCGCGGAGCAGGAGGCGCTGCGCAGGCGGGCGCGCAAGGCGATCATGGAGCGCGTCGTACCGGCGCACGCGAAGCTGCTCGCGTTCTACCGCGGCGAATACGTGCCGCGCGCGCGCACCACGCTCGCCGCCGAGGCGATGCCCGACGGCAAGGCCTGGTACCGGCAGCAGATCCGCGAATACACCACGCTGGACCTGGATCCCGACGAGATCCACGCCATCGGCGTGCGCGAGGTGGATCGCATCCGGGCGGAGATGGACGCGATCATCGCGAAGGTCGGCTTCAAGGGCAGCACGCCGGGGGCGACGTTCGCCGAATTCCTGCACTTCCTGCGCACCGACCCGCGGTTCTACGCGAAGACGCTGCAGGAACTGCTCGACCGCGCCGCCTGGATCAGCAAGCGCGTCGACGGCGAGGTCGGCAAGGTCATCGGCACGCTGCCGCGCGGCCGCTTCACGATCGTCCCGGTGCCGGCGGAGATCGCGCCGTTCTGGACCGCGGGGCGCGGCGGCACCGACACCTACTGGGTCAACACCTACGACCTGCCGTCGCGGCCGCTGTACAACCTGCCGGCGCTGACCCTGCACGAGTCCTCGCCGGGCCACTCGCTGCAACTGTCGCTGGCCAAGGAGCAGGCGGCGCAGCCGGCGTTCCGCCGCAACAGCTACATCTCCGCGTTCGGCGAAGGCTGGGGCCTCTACAGCGAGGACCTCGGCGTGGACATGGGCATCTACGAGACGCCCTACGAGGACTTCGGCCGCCTCACCTACGCGATGTGGCGGGCCTGCCGGATGGTGATCGACACCGGCATCCACCACGAAGGCTGGACCCGCCGGCAGGCGATCGACTACCTCGCGAGCCACACCGCGCTGTCGACCCGCGAGGTCGAAACCGAGGTCGACCGCTACATCTCCTGGCCGGCGCAGGCGCTGAGCTACAAGCTCGGCGAGTTGACGATCGTCCGCCTGCGGCACGAGGCCGAGCAGGCCCTGGGGCCGCGTTTCGACCTGCGCAGGTTCCACGACGTCGTCCTGTCGCAGGGCTCGGTGCCGCTGCCGGTGCTGGAGGCGCAGGTGCGGGCCTGGATCGCCAAGGCCGGGGCCGCCCCGGCGGCCGGGCCGGACCAGCCACTGGCGCCAAGCCACTGATTTGCGGCATAATCGCCGGCTCGCTGCGCCTGGCCGACCCGTCGGCCCGCCCCGCGAGGCCGAAGGTCCCCGGGCTACGGGAGCCACCCATTACCTTTCGAGGTGCGTTATGTCCCGCGTATGCCAAGTCACCGGCAAGGGCGTGCAGACCGGCAACAACGTCTCGCACGCCAACAACAAGACCCGCCGCCGCTTCCTGCCGAACCTGCACGAGCGCCGCTTCTGGGTCGCCAGCGAGAACCGCTGGGTCAAGCTGAAGGTTTCCGCGCAGGCCCTGCGCACCATCGACAAGAACGGGATCGACTCGATCCTGGCCGATCTCCGCGCCCGCGGCGAAAAGGTCTGAGGAGGACGACATGGCGAGCAAGCGCGACAAGATCCGCCTGGTGTCCACCGCCGACACCGGCCACTTCTACACCACCGACAAGAACAAGAAGAACACGCCGAACAAGATGGAGGTCAAGAAGTACGACCCCGTCGTCCGGAAGCACGTGATCTACAAGGAAGCCAAGATCAAGTAAAAAAAGCCCGCCGCAAGGCGGGTTTTTTTTACGTGGAGCCGACCCATGGTCGGCTCTTCTTTTTGACGGAACGCGATGAGCCGACCATGGGTCGGCTCTACAGCCGTCAGGCGTCCTTGCGGTCGCGGACGAGGGCCTCGACGACGGCCGGGTCGGCGAGGGTGGACGTGTCGCCGAGCTGGTCCGGCGCGTTCTCGGCGATCTTGCGCAGGATGCGCCGCATGATCTTGCCGCTGCGCGTCTT
>DASTWT010000112.1:0-13488 GCA_035765815.1 Luteimonas sp.
CGCTCGTCGCCTTCGCCTTTTCGCTGATGGGTTGCCCGCTGGGCGGCACCACCTGGAGCCACCGCGTCACCGGCGACCACGGCGACGCGCTCTACAGCAAGGCCTGGGCGAAAGACGGCCGCGCCCGCTTCGAGTGCGTGGAAAGCAGCAGCGGCAAGTGCTGGTACACGGTGTTCCGCGACGACTGCGACAGCGACGCCTGCGTCGACAAGCCGATCGCCCGCTTCGCCCTGGCGCGCGGCGACGAGCGCGAATTCACCGGCCTGCGCGACTTCCGCTTCTGCGTGGCGCGCGACGCGGCGCAGCCGCGCCCCGACTGCCGCGAGCCTTGACCGGCGCAGCCGTAAGCTTGGGCGCATAACCCGCGCGCGTTTCCCGGACCACGCTGAAGCGATACCCGAGCGCGCCCATCACCTTGAGCACCGTCCCGAAACTGGGGTTGCCCTCGTCGGACAGCGCTTTGTAGAGGCCTTCGCGCGTCAATCCCGTATCGCGCGCCAGCTGGCTCATGTTGCGCGATCGGGCCACGACGCCAAGCGCATGTGCGACAAGGCCCGCATCGTCGCCCGCTTCCTCCAGGCAGGCTTCGAGGTAAGCCGCGCGATCTTCCTCGGTGCCGAGGTATTGCGCGGAATCCCAACGTGTGGTCTTGAGCGCCATCAGGTTTCCTCCAGCATGCGTTTCAGCGTCTCGGCCAGCTCGATGTCGTGACGCTGTGTGCGCTTGTCGCCCCCGCACAGCAACACGATCGCCACGTTGTTCCGCTCAGTGCAATACAGTCGATGTCCCGGGCCGTGGTCGATCTTCATCTCGTACAAGCCGCCTGCAAGGACGCGGTGCTGGCCACGATTTCCGAGTGTCATCCGGTCGATGCGGATCTGGATTCGCGCTCGCGCCTGTCGGTCGCGCAGCCCCGCGAACCATGCGTCGAACACCTCGGTCGTCCTGACCTCGATCACCATGCCATTGTGATCCACGGTTCACATCATTGTCAACCGCGGATCACGGCAGTTTGGCACGACCATTGCCATCGGATGCTCGATCGGTAAGGCTTTGCGGCAATGTCCGCCGCCCGCTTCCGCTTCGACGATTTCGAGCTCGACGCCGCCGAGCGCCGGCTGCTGCGCGGCGGGACGGCGGTCGAGCTCAACGCGCGCTACCTCGACGCGCTGGTGCTGCTGCTGCGCGAGCAGGGGCGGCTGGTGTCGAAGGACCGCTTCCTCGACACGGTGTGGCAGGGCATCCCGGTCACCGAGGAGGCGCTGACGCAGTGCATCCGCACGCTGCGGAAGCAACTCGGCGACAGCGTGGCGAACCCGCGCTACATCGAGACGGTGCCGAAGCACGGATACCGGTTCATCGCGCCCGTGACGGAGGGCGACGCTGCGGAGGGAGGTGCGCGCGCCGCTGCTTCCGGCGCCTGGACCTGGCGCCAGTCGCTGCTGCTCGCCGCGGCCGGCACCACCGGCGCAGGCGTGGCCGGCGTGCTCGGCGGCCTGTTCTACGGTTTCGCCGGCGCATCGCAGCCGCTCGCGCCGGGCATGGGCGCGGTGTCGATGCTGCTGGTGATGGTGTGCCTGACGGTGGTGGCCGCGGTCGCCGGCGGCGCCGGCGTGAGCGCGGGCATCGCGGCCTCGGCGCTGCTGCCGGGAGGCGCGCGGAACGCCCGCGCACGCTGGCGCTGGAGCATGGCCGGCGGCGCATGCGGCGGCCTGTTCGTCGGCGCCGCGGCGAAGCTGCTCGGCCTCGACGCATTCAACCTGCTGCTCGGCCGCTCGCCGGGCGACATCACCGGCGCGCCCGAAGGCCTGGTGCTCGGCGCGGCGGTCGGCGTCGGCCTGTGGTTCGGCGCGCGCAAGGGCGCGTCGCCCTGGCGCCGCGGCAGCATCGTCGCGGGCGCGCTCGCGGGCGCCGCGGCCGGCGCCGCGATCCCGCTGCTCGGCGGCCGGCTGATGGGCGGCAGCCTCGAGCTGCTCGCGCGCAGCTTCCCGGATTCGCGGCTGCGCCTGGACCAGGTCGGCGCACTGTTCGGGGAACATGGCTTCGGCACGCTCGCCCAGGCAGCCACGGGCATGCTCGAAGGCGCGTTGTTCGGCGCCTGCATCACCGGCGCGATGGTCGCGTTCGCGCCCCTGTTCGCGCCGACGCAAGGATCGCAGCCCCGCGACGGATGACATGTCCGAAAGCGGCGCGTCACGCGTCCGCGGCCGGAATAACCTGCACGGCATCCCCGCAACGGAGCCGTTCCATGGCCTTCCGCATCACCGGGCTCTCGCCCGAGCCGTTCCGCCACCTGTTCGGCCTGCCCGACGACGAACTCGCCGCCCGCGGCGTGCAGCGCTGGCACGCTGCCGAAGGCTCGCGCCTGCCCGACCGCATCGAAGTGCGCGACGCATTGCCGGGCGAATCGGTGCTGCTCGTCAACTTCGAGCACCAGCCCGCGGACACGCCGTACCGCGCCTCGCACGCGATCTTCGTGCGCGAAGGCGCCACCGAAGCGTACGACCGTACCGACGAGATTCCGGAAGCGATGCGCAGCCGCATGCTGTCGCTGCGCGCGTTCGACCGCGCGCACCTGATGGTCGACGCCGCGCTGGTCGACGGCCGCGACGCGGAAGCCGCGATCGCGCGCCTGTTCGCCAACGCCGGCGTCGACTACCTGCAGGCCCACTACGCCACGCGCGGTTGCTACGCCGCGCGCGTCGAGCGGGCCTGAGGCGCGAGGGCAAGGCTCAGGCGGCCGCCGTCTCGCGCGCCGCCATCCGGAACAGCCCCGCCGCGACGAGATACGGCAGCGCGAAGCACAGCGAGAGCGCCGCGCCGAGCTTGTCCGGATCCAGTGCCAGCGCCGCCAGCGCGACCGCGCCGTGGATCGCGGCCGTCGCGAACAGCGCGCGCGCCATGCCCGCCGGCCGGAACCACGCGAAGAACGCCAGCAGGGCGCCCACCGCGATCGCCGCGAGGAACAGCAGGTTGTAGGCGTTCGGCCCGTCGCCCACCATGCCGACCGCGCCGTTGGCCCAGAACACCAGGAAGCCGCCGGCGACCGCCGCGCCGGCCCCCAGGCGGTAATGGCGGTCCGGCGACATCCGCGACACCAGCTCGTAGGCCCCGCAGGCGACCAGCAGCATCACGCCCCAGACCAGGAAGTCGAACCCGGTCCACTTCACCTCGGCGGTGAACTGCATCGCCACCAGCGGCAGCAGGAACAGCCCCACCGCCAGCACCCACACCGCCACCCGCAGCCGGTTGCCCCACTCCCCGCCCGTCCCGTTCGCCATCGTCCCGCCTCCCGTGGATGAATGAGGCGCCAGCGTGCCGCGGCGGCCGCTGGAGGGCCTGAGCGCGGCCTGAGGAAATCCTGAGCAATCGCCGGAACCGCCGCCCCGTAGACTGTGGGCATGCCGATCCGCCCTGCCGACCGCGTCGCCATCCTCACGCCCGCCCCGACCGGCCCGGACCCCGAAGGCGGCTGGCGCGAGGTGCTGGACCGCCTCGCCGCCGCGCTGGCCGGCGGCGGTTTCGAGGTCGTGCCCACGCCCTGGACGGCACACGCCGAAGACTGCCGCGCGCTCGACGATTTCGCGCTGGTGCTGCCGCTGCTGGCCTGGGGCTACCACCTCGAGCACGACCGCTGGCTGCGCGCCTGCCGCGCGTGGCGCGACGCCGGCGTGCGCATCGCCAACCCGCCGGCCGTGCTCGCCGACAATTCCGACAAGCGCTATCTCGCCGCGCTGGAAGCGCGCGGCGTCGCGATCCCGCCCACCGCCTGGACGGAGCGGCTCGACCAGGCCCGGGTCGACGCGATGTTCGACGCGACCGGCGCCGATCGCGTGATCGTGAAGCCGACCGTTTCGGGCGGCGCGTGGAAGACGCTGCGCCTGCGCCGCGGCGACGCCCTCGACGGCGCGCCGGACGGCGCCGCGATGCTGCAGCCCTACCTGCCCACGATCGAAACCGAAGGCGAGACTTCGCTGCTGTTCTTCGGCGGCCGCTTCGGCCACGCGGTCAACAAGCGGCCGGTGCCCGGCGACTTCCGCATCCAGTCCGAATACGGCGGCGACTATCGCGCGGTGGCGCCGGCGCCCGGCGCGCTCGCCCTCGCCCGGCAGGTGCTCGACGCCATCGACGTGCCGCTGCTGTACGCGCGCATCGACGTCGTCCCCGACGAGCGCGGTCGCTGGCTGCTGATGGAAGCCGAGCTGATCGAGCCCGATCTCTACCTCGGCCAGGCCCCGGACGCGGGCGCCGCGTTCGCCGGGGCGGTGCGCGCGCTGCTAGCCGCGCGCGGCCTGGATCATCTTCCAGCCATTGCCTGACGGATCGCGGAAGCCGGCATCCACGGTGCCGTAGCGTTCCACCGGCGCCTGCGTGAACTCCACGCCCAGCGCGCGCAGGCGCTCGAACGCGCCGCGGCAGTCGTCGACCATCAGCACCAGCGGCGGCATCGCGCCCTTGGCCACCAGCTCGTTCGCGGCCTGCGCGGTCGCGGCGTCGAGCACCGGCGCCTGCGGCCGGAACAAGCCCAGCTGGAACGAGGGCTGGTCCGGATGCTGCACGGTCAGCCAGCGATAGTCGCCGTTGCGCGCGTCGGTGTGGACGCGGAACCCCAGCTTGTCCACGTAGAACGCGAGCGCCTCGTCCTGGTCGCGGACGTACAGGCCCATCACTCCGACACCCTGGCTCATGCGGTTTCCTCCTCGATTGCCGTTGCGTTGGCGGCATTGTCGGCCGTGGCCTCGAGGCGGCGCTTCTCCGAAACTGCGGTCCTGAGGTCGGGGCGGTGCGCCGCGCTCAGGTAGCAGGCGGGCACGGGACCCGGCGAGGCCGGGCGGGCGCGTTCGCGCGCGCGGAAATCGGTGGGTGTTTCGCCGGTGACGTCGCGGAACGTGCGCCCGAAGGTGCCGAGGCTCTTCCAGCCCGCGTCGAGCGCGATGTCGAGGATCGGCGCGTCGGTGCCGCGCAGCAGCGCCGTCGCCCGCTCGATGCGGCGCGTGAGCAGGTAGCGGTGCGGCGGCAGCCCGAACGCATCGCGGAAGGCGCGCGCGAAGTGCGCGGCCGACACGCCGCTGGCGCGCGCGAGCCGAGCGACCGGCCAGTCCTCGTGCGACGCCGCGTCGATGCGGTCCTTCGCGCGGAGCAGCCGGCGCAGCAGGCGGGGATCCGGTGCCGGTGCCACGTCAGGATGCCAGCGCGTGGCCGGAGAAGCGCGCGCGGTAATCGGCGGGAGCGACGCCGAGCTGGCGCTGGAAGCCGCGGCGCAGCGCCTGCTCGTCCGCGTAGCCCGCGGCCGCGGCGATCGCCTTCAGCGGCAGCGTCGTTTCCTCCAGCGCGCGGCATGCCGCTTCGAGCCGCATCGCGTCCACGGTCTTCGCGGGCGTGCGGCCGACGCTGGCGGCGTAGGCGCGCGCGAAGGTGCGCGGGCTCATCCCGGCGCGGTCGGCCAGCGATTCCACGCGCAGATCGCCGCGCAGGTTCGCGGCCATCCACGCGTGCAACTCGGCGAAGCGCGCGCCGGGACCCGCCTGCGCCTTCAGCGGCACGCTGAACTGCGATTGCCCGCCGGCGCGCTTCACGAATACCACCAGCTCGCGTGCGGTCTCGATCGCGACGCGATGGCCATGGTCTTCCTCGATCAACGCGAGCGTCAGGTCGATGCCCGCGCTCACGCCGGCCGACGTCCACAGCGCACCGTCCTTGATGAAGATGCGGTCGGCGTCGACCTGCACGGAGGGGAAACGTTCGCCGAGTTGTTGCGCCCAGTGCCAGTGCGTCGCCGCGCGGCGCCCGGCGAGCAGGCCCGCTTCGGCCAGGATGAACGCCCCGGTGCAGACCGAACACACGCGGCGCGCCGACGGCGCCATGCCGGCGACCCAGCGCGTCAGCGCCTGCGGCGCCTCGAAGCGCGCGCCGGCGCAACCGCCCGGGACGATCAGCGTGTCGATGGCCTGGTCGCGCAGCGCGTCGAACGCTTCCGTCCGCACCTGCAGCCCGCAGCCGGTGGTCACGGCGCCGCCGGCCGCGGACACGACGCGGACCTCGTAGCGCTGCGCGGGCGCGAGCAGCCGGTTCGCCGTCGCCAGCGCCTGCAGCGGACCGCTGAGGTCGAGCAGGTTCATGTGGTCGTAGGCGGTGACCGCCACGAGCCGGTTGCGGGGCGTGTTCATGGGCGCCAAGCGTACTCAAAGTCCAGGGCGACGCCACGCGCGGTCGTCGGCCCGAAGCGGCGGTCGATCGCCGCCAGCACCGCGTCGAACACGGTGGCGTGCGCCGCGGCGCGGAGCGGTTCGAGCGGGGCGTCGCGGCCGGCGGATGGCCGGTCGTCCGCGAACCACAGCAACCCGGAGTCGCCCTGCACCTCGGCCGCGGTCGCCACGCCGCGCACGGTGGCGCGGCCGGTGCGCGCCCAGCCGTCGGCGGTGATCGCCAGCGCCAGGTCGTCCATGCCGGGCCGCAGCGCGATGTCGAAGCGCTGCTGGCGGCGGAACCAATGGTTCCCGAGGTTGACCTGGAAGATCGGCCAGAGATTGCCGGGGCGCAGGCCGAACGCCGCGCTGTCGTGCGCCGTGCCCCAATCGGACACGCCGAGGGTGGCGGCGACTTCCGCCGCACGGTCGCGTCCGGCGATGGCTTCGACCAGCGCGAGCGACACCGGCATCGCCGCGCTGATGCCGGCGCTGGACGCAATGTCGCCGTCGACGACGTAGCGTGCGTCCGACAACCATTGCGTGCCCGGCCACGTCTTGCGGCGATGGCCGTCGGTGGCCCAGTGCGCGGTCGCGCGACGGCCCTCGAGCAAGCCGGCGTCGGCGACCACGAGCGCGCCATCGCAGATGCTGACGATGGTCGCGCCCTTGGCATGCTGCGCGCGCAACCAGGCGAGCATGCGCGGCTCGTCCTGCTTCACCAGCGCGGGCACGATCACATAGTCCGCCCCTTCGGGATGCCAGGCATCGAAGCCGTCGAAGTCGGTGTCTGGACGCAGCCGCAGGGCGGGACGCATCTTCATGGGGCCCGGCCGCGTCGCCACCGCGAGCAACTCGACCGCGCCCGAGCGTTGCAGCACGGCGTAGGGCGCCACGAAGTCGGTGAGCTCGGTGCCGGCGTTGTCGCCGATCACCGCGATGAGCGGGCGGACGTGGCCGTTGCGGGGCACGTAGGACGCGAAGCGCTCGCCGGCGGCGGCCGCGGGCGCACCGGCCGCGAGCGCATCGGTTGCGGAGGCGGCGCGCATGTCCGGCGCCGCGAAAAGGGAAAGCGCCGCCAGCGTGGCGGCGATCAGCAATCGGTTTTTCATGGAAGGTCGGCTGGATCCGGGAAGAGTCGTCACTTTGCGAGGGCGTTCCCGGGCGCGTGCGCCAACGATCCTTCATTTCCTGCCATTCGCGCCGTGCGCGGCCGTGGAGGAAGGACCGGGCAGCCGCGCGGCCACCCGGCCGTTCCGGGTCAGGCGCAGCCGCAGCCGCCCTGGGCTTCCTGCTCGCAGTTGCAGCACTGGCAGTCGATGCAGGTGCAGGGCGCGCAGGCGCAGCACGCACAGGCGCTGGCGGGCTTGGCAGGGGTGGTGTCGGTGTTCTCGTTCATGGCTGGATCCTCGTCGTGGTGGTGCGGCCCATCGCCGCAGACACAGGCTGGGCCTTGCCCCAGGGGCAAGGTCAACGCGGCGCCGACGGCCGCGCCCCGGCGCGCGATAATCCGCCCCATGGCCCGAACCGCTCCCCGCCCCGAACTGGCCGAAGCCCGCGAACAGGGCTTCCACAACATCGGCGAGGCCGCCGCCGCGACCGGCGTCAGCGCCAAGATGATCCGCGAGTACGAGCGCAACGGCCTGATCCCGCCCGCGCAGCGCACCTTCGCCGGCTACCGCCTCTACAACGACGCCGACCTGCACCGGCTGCACTTCATCAAGCGCGCGCGCAACCTCGGCTTCCCGATGAAGCAGGTGGCCGTGCTGCTCGACCTGTGGAACAACCGCGGCCGCGCCAGCGCCGACGTCAAGGCGCTCGCGCTGGAGCACGCCGGCGAGCTGCGCGCGCGCATCGCCGAGATGCAGGCGATGCAGCGCACGCTCGAGGATCTGGCGCGCAAGTGCCATGGCGACGCGCGCCCCGACTGCCCGATCATCGACGGCCTGGCCGCGCCTAAATAGCCGCGGGCCGGGCGCGGCCGCAAAATAGTTCACCGAACGGTTGACAATTGCCCTTGGCGGCGTATATTCAACCTCATGGTTGACATTTCCCGCCCCGCCCCAGGCCCCCTGGACCAAGTGTTCCAGGCGCTTTCCGACCCGACACGCCGCGCCATGCTCGGCGACCTCGCCGACGGACCGCGCACCGTCGGCGAACTGGCCGCGCCGTTCGACATCTCGCTCGCAGGCGCCTCCAAGCACATCCAGGTGCTGGAGCGTGCCGGCCTGGTGCGGCGCGAAGTGCAGGGTCGCGTGCACACCTGCCACCTCGACGCGGCACCGCTGCACGCGGGCGCCGAGTGGCTGCGCCATTACGAACGCTTCTGGAACCGCAGGCTCGACGTCCTCGAGGCGCTGATGCGCGCGGAAGACGCCACCGCCACCGCCGTCCGCTCGAAGAAGGCCGGCCGCAAGCCCACCCGGACAAGCACCCGCTCCCCCAGGAGGAAGCCATGACCCACGCCGTCCGCGCACGCCATGCCGCGCCCGAATCCGATTACGCCGACGTCATCGCGCCGCAGACCGTGCGCCTGCAACGCCGCCTCCCCGGCCCGATCGAGCGCGCCTGGGCCTGGGTCGCCGACAGCGACCTGCGCCGCCAGTGGCTCGCCGCCGGCGACATGTCCGGAGGCGAAGGCAGCACGTTCGAGCTCGTGTGGCGCAACGACGAGCTCACCGATCCGCCGGGCAGCAAGCCCGAAGGCTTCGGCGAGGAACATCGCATGCGCAGCATCGTCACCACGTGGGATCCGCCGCATCGGCTCGCCTTCACGTGGGGCGACACCGGCAGCGTCGAGATCGAACTCGAGCGCGCCGGGGATGGCGTGCTGCTGACGCTCGTGCACCGCGGCATCTCCGACCACCGCAACCTGCTGATGATCGGCGCGGGCTGGCACATGCACCTGGACGTGCTGGTCGCGCGTGCGTCCGGCACGGCCCCCGCACCGTTCTGGGACGGCTGGCGCCGGCTGCACGGCGAATACGCGGACCGCATCCCCGCCTGACGCCGGGCCCGCGGCAGCGATCGGGCCGGATGTCGAATCCGGCCCGCCTCGTTCGACGGACGAATGAACCCGCCAGGAAGACGCCATGACCACCCGCCCCGCCGACGCCCGCTTCCTCCCCGACCGCAACTGGCCCCTCGTCGCCGCCGGCGCCGTGCTGGGATGCGTCGCGGTCGGCGTGATGTTCTCGCTGGCCGTCCTGCTGGAGCCGATGAGCCTCGTGACCGGCTGGTCGCGCGCCGGCCTGTCGGGCGCGATGACGCTCGCGTTCCTCGCGATGGGCGTGGCCAGCTTCGGCTGGGGCGCGCTGGGCGATCGCGTCGGGCCAGGCCGGTGCGCGCTGGCGGGATCGGTGCTGCTCGGGCTCGCCTGCGTGCTCGCGAGCCGCGCGCGCACGCTGGGCGAATTCCAGCTGGCCTATGGCGTGCTGGTCGGCGCCTCGGGCGCCGCGTTCTTCGCACCGGTGATCGCGACGGTGGCGTCGTCGTTCGAGAAGCGCCGCAACCTTGCGATCTCGCTCGTGTCGGCGGGCGTCGGCGTTGCGCCGCTGACGCTGTCGCCGCTGGTGGCGTGGCTCGCGAGCCGCTACGACTGGCGCACGACGCTGTTCGTGGTCGGCGTGCTGACGTGGGTGGTGACGCTGCCGGCGGTGTGGTTCGTACGCGCGGCCCCGGTTGCGCAGCAGGCGGGCGGCGGCGATGCCGGCGCGAGCGCCGATGCGAACGACGCCGCGGATGGCGGTATGCGCGCGGCTCTCGACGCGGGCGCTGCCGGCGCCGCCGGCCCGTCAGGCCACATGCGCGTCGGCGACGCGCTGCGCTCGCGCGCCTTCATCATCCTTGCGCTCGCGTTCTTCTGCTGCTGCGCCGCGCATTCCGGCCCGATCTTCCACACCGTCAGCTACGCCGTCGGCTGCGGGCTCACCGTCACCACTGCCGTCACCATCTACAGCATGGAAGGCGCGGCCGGCCTCGGCGGGCGCCTGCTGTTCGGCGTGCTCGCCGACCGCTGGGGCGCGAAGCCGGTGCTGGTCGCGGGCCTCGCGCTGCAGGGCGTCGCGGCGACCTCGTACCTCGCCGCGGACCAGCTCGGCAGCTTCTATGCCGTCGCCATCGTGTTCGGCATGGCCTACGGCGGCACGATGCCGCTGTACGCCTCGCTCGCGCGCGACGCGTTCGCGCCGGCGATCCTCGGGACCGTGCTCGGCGCGGCGACGATGCTGTCGAGCCTGGGCATGGCGCTCGGCCCGCTGATCGGCGGCTGGTTGTTCGACCGCTACGGCAGCTATGTGTGGCTGTACATCGGCTCCGGCGCGATGGGCCTCGCGGCCGCCGCGATCGCGCTGTATTTCCCGACCGCGCGGCGAAGCCTGAACGCGGCTTCAGCGGCGATCGCGTAGCATTGCGCCTGCGGCCGCACGCGCCCTTGCGCGAGCCGCCGATTCCAGCCTCGCTGGCCCGCTCCTTCATGCGCCGCCGTCCCGAGCCACGGGACGGGCACTTCCAGGAGCGACGATGCCCGGATACCGGGTCAGGGAAATCGAACAGCCGATCGGCGGCCACCGCTATCGGCTGCGCCTGCTCAGCGACACCCAGCAATTCGCCGATCCCGACGGGCTGGGCGCGCTCGCCGGGATTTCGTCCGCGCAGTGGAGCCTGTTCGGGCAGCTGTGGCCCGCGGGGCGGTTGCTCGCGCAGGCGATGGACCGCTTCGACGTCGCCGGCAAGCGCATCCTCGAGCTGGGCTGCGGCATCGGCCTCGCGAGCCTGGTGCTGCAGCGGCGCGGCGCCGACGTGGTGGCGAGCGACGTGCATCCGCTCGCGGAAGTGTTCCTGGCCTACAACGCCGCGCTGAACGCGCTGCCGGCGCTGCATTTCCGTCGGGTGCGCTGGGACGTACCGCTGCCTTCGCTGGGCCGGTTCGACCTGATCATCGCCAGCGACGTGCTGTACGAACGCGACCACGCGGAACTCATCGCCGCCCTGGTCGGGCGCCATGCGCTGCCGCGCGCGGAGGTGCTGGTGACCGATCCCGGGCGCGGCAACAGCGCGCGCTTCGGCAAGCTGCTCGAGGCACAAGGCTTCGCGATGGCGTCGGAGCGCTGCCCGATGGACGACGGCGACCCGCCGCCGCATCGCGGGCGCCTGCTGCACTTCCGCCGGGAGATGCCGGCGTGAGTGCCTGCAGCCGCTGCGACGCCGTCTGCTGCCGGCTGACCGTCGTGCTGCAGCCGGAGGACCGCATTCCCGCGCATTACACGGCGCAAACCGCGGCCGGATTGCAGGTGATGGCGCGCGATGCCGAAGGCTGGTGCGTCGCGATCGACGGCGCGCGCATGCAGTGCGGCATCTACGAAACGCGGCCGCAGGTCTGCCGGCGCTTCGTCATGTCGGGACCGTATTGCCGCGAAGTCCAGGCGGACTATCGCGACCGCAACCTGCGCGGGATTCCGCTGCAGCTCTACTGAGACATCGCGGCTTTCGCGGCGTCGGCGAGCCACTGCATCGCGCCGCGGTACGGGCCCGGACCGTGGCTGATGCGCGCGACGCCGAGCTCGGCGAGCCGCGAGCGACCGGGCACGCCCGGCATCGCCATGACGTTGACCGGCAGCGGCGAGGCGGCGGCGATGCGGGCGATCAGCGCTTCGGCGACGACGCCCGGCACGAACAAACCGCTGGCGCCGGCATCGGCGTAAGCGCGGGCGCGTTCGAGCGCGGCATCCACCATTGCGTCATCGTGCGCGGCGGCGGGCTTCTGGAAGAACACGTCGGTGCGCGCGTTGATGAAGAAGCCGCCCAGCCCGGCCGCGTCGGCGGCATCGCGCGCGGCCGCGACGCGCGCGGCGTGGACGGCGATGTCGCGCAACGAACCGTCGGCCGGGAAACTGTCCTCGAGGTTGCAGCCGATCGCGCCCGCGGCGATCGCGGCAGCGACCGTTGCAGCGACGGCCGCCGGCGCATCGCCGTATCCGCTCTCCAGGTCGATGGTCACGGGCAACGTCGGCACCGCGCCCACGATGCGGCGCAGGTTGTCCATCGCGAACGCCAGCGGCAGGTGCTCGCCGTCGGCAAAGCCGTTGGCGGCCGCCACCGACCAGCTGCCGGTGGCGATCGCCAGCGCGCCGGCGTCGGCCACCGCGCGCGCGCTGCCCGCGTCCCAGGCGTTGAACAGCACCAGCGGCGTGCCGGGCACGTGCAGCCCGCCGAACGCGTCGGCCTTGTCGGGCTGCGTGGGCGCGGGCAGCACCGCGGTTTCCGCCGTGGACATCGCGCTCAGCCCTGCTGCTGCGCGGTGGCGGACGCGTAGGCTTCCTTCAGCTTCACCGCGCAGTCCTCGCAGCAGACCTCCACGGTCTTGCCGCCGACGCGGACCTGGATGGCGCTGTCGTCCAGCGGGTAGTCGCAGGCGGCACAGGTCTTCTCGCTCATGGTCATGCTCCGTTGGTCACCCGGATCGGGCGACGCCATTGGACCGCCGCCCCGCACCGGCCGCTGTCGAAAACTTTAGCGACCGCGGCAGGCCGGCGTGCTAGTGTGCGCCTCGAAGGGGAGTCGCTCCCAATTGCCGCCACCGTCATGACGAGCTCCGGCTCCGGTGCGGCAGCAGGCCACCACGGCGGCCTGTGAGATCGACAACATCATCTTCATCTCGATCCTGGCCGCGAAGGTGCCGCCGGCGCAGCGCAACAAGGCGCGCAACATCGGCATCCTGCTGGCCGCGGTCACGCGGCTCGCGCTGCTGCTGGCCATCGCCTGGATCGTCGGCCTCACCGCGCCGCTGTTCTCGGTGTCCGGTCACGCGTTCTCGTGGCGCGACCTGATCCTGATCGGCGGCGGCCTGTTCCTCATCGCCAAGGCCACCCACGAAATCCACCAGAAGATCGAAGGCGCCGGCGTGCCGGCGTCCGTCGCCGGCGCCGCGACGGCGGCGGGCACCGCGACGCTGGGGGCCGTGGTCGCGCAGATCATGCTGCTCGACATCGTGTTCTCGCTGGATTCGATCATCACCGCGGTCGGCATGGTCGACGAGCGCTGGGTGATGGTCACCGCGATCCTGGTGTCGATCGTGTTCATGCTGGCCTTCGCCAGGCCGCTCGGCGAGTTCGTCGAGCGCCACCCGACGGTCAAGGTGCTCGCGCTCGCCTTCCTGATCATGATCGGCCTGGTGCTGGTCGCCGACGGCTTCGGCCACCATGTCCCGAAGGGCTACATCTACGTCGCGATGGCGTTCTCGGTGTTCGTGGAGATGATCAACCTGTGGATCCGGCGGCGCGCGGAGCGGCACGCCGCCGCCGCG
>DASTWT010000113.1:0-4278 GCA_035765815.1 Luteimonas sp.
GGACGCCTCGACCAGATGCACGCCCTGGAGCGGCAACTCGAGATACGGATCGCGGCCGAAGGCGGCGCTCATGCCTCGTCCTCCGCGTCGTCGTCGGCGGCGGGCGGCGCGAAGCCTTCGGGCGCGGCGCCGGCGATGCCCCGCGTCACCAGGCCGTAGATCCTGTGCGCAGCAGCGGCGAATTCCTGCAGCGACGCGGCGGTGGCGAACGGATCGCGACCGCGCAGCGCCAGCCGCAGCGCTTCGCTGCTGCCTTCGGCCCAGCTGCGATCGCTGCCGCGCCAGCGGCTGGCGGCGGCGCGCGCGCCCTTCTCCGCATCGGCCGCGTCGAACAGCGCCCACCCGCTGTAGGGCGCGAACGACAGCGGACGCCGCAGCCCTTCCGCGCGCAGGGCCAGCAGCTCGCGCAAGGCGGCGATCGCGGCGTCACGCCGCAGCGCGTCCCGCACGTGCGGGCCCAGGCCGGAGGTCTTGTCCTCGTGGAATTCGACGAACGGCAGGTCCACGCCCGCCGCGACGGCCAGCAGCCAGTCGAGCCCCTGGCGGATCGCCGACGGCCCGTTGCGCTCGCCGAAGCGCAGCCGCGCGATGCCGTGCGGCCAGGCATCGTCCAGGCGGCCGTGCAGGCGCACGCCGTCGATCGTCACTTCGAGCGGCGGCAGCGGCAGCGGCGCCGCATCGCCGCGCCATTGCGTGAACAGCTGTGCATACGGCTGCACTTCGGCCAGCACGTCCGCCAGCGCGTGGCGCCCGAGCGGCCCGGACGGCAGCAGCCCGCGCGCGCGCAGCGCCGGATGCATCGCGTCCGCCTCGGCGCCCGCGAGCAGCGCGTCGAACACCGCGCGCTGCAGCATCGCGCGCTCGCGTCCACGACCCGGCGCCCGCAACGGCTCGACGTCGTCGCCCGCCTCGTCGAGCTCGGCCAGGCGAAGGCCGAGGCGATGCCGCAGGAACTGCTCGGCCGGCGCCATCAGGAAGCGGCGCAGCGCGGCCAGCGGCAATTCATCCTCGCCTTCCGCGGGCGGCGCCAGCGCGAGTGCGGCATCCATCCAGGGCGCCAGCGGCGCGCGCGCGCCCGACAGCCGCCCCGCGGCCGGATGCCAGCGATCGCGATAGCTGAAATTGCGCTTGTCTTCGCTGCCGAACGCCGCCGGCGAGAACGGCTGCAGCGGATGCCGCAGCACCAGGCCGCCGGCGTCGGCGTCGGCGTGGTACGCGGCGGCCGCCGCGAGCAGTTCCGACACCACCGACGACGGCTCGCGCTCGCTGCCGTCGCGCGCGTCCGCGCCGAGCCAGCTCACGTAGAACACGTCCTGCGCGGACGAGAACAGCTGCAGGAACAGGTAGCGGTCATCGTCGCGGATCGAACGGTCGCCCTGGCGTCGCCTGTCCGTACCGAGTTCCGCAGTGAGCCGGTTGAGGCCCGCGGCCGGATCGCGCCGCGGGAAGTCGCCGTCGCTCATGCCGAGCAGGCAGATGACGCGGAACGGCAGCAGCCGCATCGGCACCATGCGCGCGAAGCTGACGCCGCCGGTAAGCAGCGGCGCGCGCGTGTTGGGCTCGCCCAGCACCGCGGCGAAGTGCGCGCGCACGACTTCCGCCGGCACCGGCGCGTCGAAGCCCGCGCGCGCGGCTTCGGCGGCGAACGCGTTCACCAGCGCGCGCAACCGGTCGAGCGCGCGCTGGCCGCCCGGGGTCGAGGGCGGCCGCGGCAGCAGTTCGTCGAGCAGGTCGACCAGGCGCTCGCGCCACGCGGCCGGAGGCAGCGCCTCGCCGAGCGTGCGCTGGTGGCGTGCGAGGATGCGCAGCAAGCGCACCAGCAGGTCGAGCGCGTCGAGCGCGCTGCCTTCCAGGTCCGGCCATGGCGCGACGCGGGCCGCCCCGCCGCCCTCGCCCGGTACGGCGTCGATCGGCGCGCCTTCGATCGGCGCGTCGTCGCCACTCGCATGGCCGAGCAGCAGCCGGTCCAGCGCGAACTGCCAGGTGTACGCGTCGTCCGCCGGCGCGCCCTGCCGCGCGCGATGCGCGGCGTCGATGCCCCAGCGCGCGCCGGCCGCGCGCAGCCAGCCGTGCAGCCGCTCGAACGCGCCGGCGTCGAGGCCCGCGGCGTCCGCGATCGGCGGGCTCGCGAGCAGGTCCAGCGTTTCCTCCAGGCCGAAGCGCGACACCGGCAGCGCCAGCACGCGCAGGAACGCGGCCGCCAGCGGCTCGCCGGCCAGCGGGCTCGCGTCGGCCATCGCCCACGGGATCGTTTGCCCCGATGCGCCATCGCCGAACACCGCGTCGAGATACGGCACGTACGGATCGATGTCCGGCGCCAGCACCGCGATCTCGCGCGGCTGCAGCGGCGGATCGAAGCGCGTGTCCTCGAGCAGCGCGCGCAGCCGGTCGTGCAGCACCTGCAGCTCGCGCAGCCGCGTGTGGCAGGCGTGGAACTGCAGGCTGTGGTCGGAGGCGTCCACTTCGGCGCGCACCGTGCCCGACGGCTGCGCGCGACGATGGAACAGGTCGCCCTGCATCCGGTGCAGCAGGCTGTCGCGCAGGCCGCCTTCGGCCAGCCCCTTGCCGGGCGCGAGTTCGGGATCGGCGTACGCGGCGATCTCGCCGGACGGGTGCACGACCTCGTAGCTGCCCAGCAGCGCCATGAAATCGCGGCCGGCCGCGCCCCAGTCGCGCAGCAGCGGATTCTCGGCGGCTTGTTCGCCGAACGGATCGGTGCCCGCGCGCAGGTGCGCGCCTAGCGACTGCAGGTCGCCCCAGTATTCCTTCGTCGGTGTCGGCAGGTAGAAGTGCAGCGTGCCCGCGCGCGCCTGCGTCGCCATCACCCGCAGCACGTCGGGCGACACGTTGAGCGTGGCGAATGCGAACAGCCGCGACGGCAGGCCGGCCGGGGTCGCGTCGCCGCCCGCGTCGCCGCCGAAGCGCGCCAGGTAGGCCTGGATGCGCCGTGCGCGATGGTCGCGTCCGCTGGCGACGGCGCCCCACAGGATCGCCTGCGGATCGTCCGGATCGGCGCCCGCCTCCCAGCGCAGCAGCCAGTCGCGGCGCCAGGCCTGGTACTTCTCGAACACGCCGGCCAGTTCGCCGGCCAGCGTCCACGCCTTCAGCCCTCCGCCCGCCACCACCCCGTCGTCGGCGGCGAGGTAGCCCGCAAGCTGGGCCATCGCCGGCCGCGCGCGCAACGCCGGATCCCGCAGCGCGCCATACAGGTGCCAGCGCAGGCTCGCGGCATCCAGTTCCCGGCTTTCGCCGGCATCCGCCCCGCCCGCCATGTCGGCGCCCGGCGCAGGGTTGGCCGCCAGCACGCGCCCCACGAATTCGCCCGGCGTCAGGAACTCCAGGTTCGCCGCGATCCCGTGCCGCGCCGCCATCGTCGCCTGCAGCCAGCGCCGCATCGCCACCTGAGGGATCAGCACCGTGTCCGGCGCCAGCAGCGCCTGCCCGGGCGCGGGCGCGCGCAGCTCGTCCGCCAGCAGCCCGGCCAGCACTTCCAACGAATTCGAGTGGTACAGGCGGAAGTCGGGCGCGCTCGGCATCCCCTGAATGATGCCGCAGCGCCGTCGCACCCGTTGGGACCATCCAGGTCCGCCCCGCCGGCCCGGAATGCGACAATGCCGCCCCATGACCGGCGCCACCCCCATCGTCCGTCTCTCCGGCCTGCGCCTGGACCGCGGCGGCCGCACGATCCTCGACGGCATCGACCTCGAGGTGCCGCGCGGCAGCATCGTGGCCGTCCTCGGCCCCTCCGGCAGCGGCAAGTCCACGCTGCTTTCCGCGCTGACCGGCGAGCTCCAGCCCGCCGCAGGGAGCGTCGAGGTCCTCGGCGCGCCGCTCCCCGCGGACAAGCGCGCGCTGCTCGAGCGCCGCCAGTCCATCGGCGTGCTGCTGCAGGGCAACGGCCTGCTGACCGACCTCACCGCGGCCGAGAACGTGGCGCTGCCGCTCCGCGCGCACACGCAGCTGCCCGACCCGGTGATCCGCCGCCTGGTCGACATGAAGCTGCACGCGGTCGGCCTGCGCACGGCCGCCGACCTCTACCCGCGCGAACTCTCGGGCGGCATGGCGCGCCGCGTCGCCCTGGCCCGCGCGCTGGCGCTGGATCCGCCGCTGATGGTGTACGACGAGCCGCTCACCGGCCTCGACCCGATCGCCTCCGGCGTGATCATGAAGCTCGTCGCGAGCCTCAACGCGAGCCTCGGCCTCACCAGCATCATCGTCACCCACCACGTGCACGAGACGCTGCCGATTTCCGACCACGCGGTGATGATCGCCAACGGG
>DASTWT010000114.1:0-5684 GCA_035765815.1 Luteimonas sp.
GCGCTCGCCCGGCAGCGCGCCGGCCACGAACACGGTCTTGCCGGCGTTGGGCGTGCCCTCGGGCCGGCGGGCGACGCCGCGGCCGTCATGGCTGAGGTCGAGGATCTCGAGCTCGAAGGGGGTCTGGTCGATGCGGGCCAACGGCTTAAAAAAAGGGGACGGAGGTAGTTAATTATGGGACAGGGCAGTGCTCCGTCCCAGAATTAACTACCTCCGTCCCCTTTTGTTACTTCTGCTTCCAGGCGCCGCCGGACTGGTACCACCAGCCGCTGCGGGCGCTGGCGATCCACTGCTTCGCGAACACGTCCCGGATCTGCGACTCCCACTCGGGATGGCCATTGGCGACGGCGACCTCGCGGTAGACGGCCTTGCGGTCGCGGTTGTCGTCGGCCACGGCCTGGTTGATCGCCACCCGGTCCTTCAGGTCCAGCTTCGAGGCGTCGCGGACCACGACCAGGCCGTCGCTGCCGAAGCCGAGCGCGCCGGCGTCGAAGCCCGCGCGCAGGGTGGCGTCGAAGCGCGCCTCCATCCGCGACTGGATCGCCTGGATGGCGGGCGTCTTGATGGTGATGTCGGGGGCCGACTGCGCGCGCGCCTCGCCGATGCCGAGCAGGATCAACGGATCGAAGCGCAGGCCGGCGTCGGCGGCCGGGCCGCCGCGGAAGGCCATGCCGCCGCCGTCGTTGCCCGGCGCGGGCTGCTGCACGGCGTCGTCGCCGATCACCTTCTCGACGAACTCCTTCGCCGCTTCCTTGGCCTCGGCCGCGGGGAAATAGACGTTGATGGTCACGCACGCCGTCAGCACCACCGCGGCGAAGGGCATCCCGATCCAGCGTTTCATGCGCATCTCCTCAGTTGCGTGATCATCATTGCACGACCGGCGCCACGTCGCCCTTCCCGGCCGCGGTGAGCCGTTCCAGCAGCGTCGGCCAGTCGACCAGGCGGTTGTAGCCGACCACCGTCAGGCGCGGCAGGCCCGCACCCTCGACGATGGTAAATCCGGGCGCTGAACGGGCGGTGTCCGGCGGCGCGAGCGCGCCCGGCGGGGGCGCGGCGGCAGGCGGGCCGGCCGGATGCAGGCCGTCCATCGCGCAGACCTCGTTGGCCAGGCGGCAGGAAATGCCGATGCGGCGGTAGCCGAAGTCGTCGAACAGGGCGATCAGGCGGCCCTGCAGGCTGGCGACGAAGGACGCATCGCCGACGCTGGAGATGTCCTGCACGGCGCGCTGGCTGATGCGCTGGCGCACGCCCGCGCGCTTCGCCGCGGCGGCGTCGGTGTGCAGCTCGGCGTCGAACGCGGTCGCGGTCCAGTCCACGAGGCGCAGGCCGTCGATGCGGCCGTCGAGCTTGCCGTCGATGCTGCCGAAGTCGAACACGCCGGTCAGCGCGTGCAGGTCGAGGTCGTCGAGCGCGAGGTCGGCGCCGAGCGAGGGCGCGACGCCGAACGGCCGCTCGAGCGAGAGTTGCGAGACGTGCACGGTGCCGCCGAACAGTTGCACGTCGAGGCCGCCGCCGAATTCGAGGGTCTCGTCGGCGTAGCGCGCGTCGGGGATCGTGCCGCTGAGCTGGCCTTCGAACGCGGGCAGGCCGAGCGCCTTCGCGATCGCGCCGAGGTCGAGGCGGTCGACGTCGAGGCCGAAGCCCAGGCGCAGGCCCTCGCCACCCGCCGGCGGGCGCAGCACCAGGTCCTGGAAGCGCAGGTGGCCGCCGAAGGCCGGCACGGTCACCGGCTCGCGCAGGCGCAGTTCGCCCGATTCGCTGCGCAAGGGCAGCGTGGCCGCGGCGAAATCGAGGCCGTAGAGCTGGCCCTCGCGCCATTGCAGCGCGCTGTCGACCGGCGCGCCGGCGGAGAAGCGCACGTCGCCGTCGAGGCCGGCGAAGCGGAAGCGGCCCTGGGCGTCGGCGAGCGCGACGTCGTGCAGGCGCGCATCCGCGCGCTGCAGCGCGCCGCCGGCGATCGCGAGGTCGGCATCGAGGCCGCCGCGCAGGTCGAGGTCGGCGAGGCCGGCGAGGCCGAGCCATCCCGACAGGTAGCGCTCGCGCCACGGTGCGAGGTCCGCGGCGTGCAGCGAGACGTCGAGCGCCTGCAGGCTCGCGTCGGGCGCGAACGCGGCGCTGCCGGTGGCGCGCAGCGCGTCGCCGTCGCGCCATTCGAACGCGGGCAACGTCCAGCCGGCGTCGCCTTCCCTGCGCGCGTCGACGTGCAGGCCGACGGGCGAATCGGGCAGCGCGACGTAGGCGTTGCCGAACAGGAACTCGCCGCCGCGCAGTTCGCCGTCGAGGGCGACGGTCGACAGCGCGCGCGGCGTGCCGCTGCCGGAGGCACGGTAGTCGATGTCCAGCCGCGCGCCGATGTCCTGCGCGGCGATGGTCGCGTCGGGCGTGTCGAGCGCGGCGCCGGCGAGCGCGAGCGTGCCTTCGACCCGCAGCGGCGCGCGCTCCGGCGCGTGCACGCGCAGGCGGCCATCGAGCGTGCCGGCCTTGAGCTGGCCGTCGGGCCAGGCCTGCGCGAGCAGCGCCTGCGCCCAGGCCAGCGGCACGCGCGCGAGGTCGACGGTGGTGAGGTCGGGCGTCGCCGCGCGGCGGGTCACGGTGAGCGCGGCGCGGCCGTCGCGCAGCGCGGCGAGCGTGCCGGCGTCGTCGAGCGCGATCGCCAGGCGCAGCGGCTTCGCGCGTCCGCTGCGCACCGTGCCTTCGCAACGCCAGCCGCCGTTCGCCGCGCGCGCCAGCGGGCACCGCCAGCGCAGGTCACGATAGCGGTAGCCGAGGTCGGGCGCGTCGAGGACGCCGACGTCCACCTGCAGGTCGCCGTGCGTTTCGCCCGCGCGCCACGCCAGCCGCACGCGCACGTCGCGCATCGTCGCGACCGCGGTCGTCGCCTTCGCGATCCGCAGCTGCGCGACCCGCGGCGCGTCCGCGGCGCGCGCGCTGGTAGCCGCCGGCCAGGCCAGCGCGAGCAGCAGGACTAGGATCGCCTTGGGCATGGACGCGAGCATACCGAGCCGGGGTGGCTCTCCGATGAAACATGGGGCAACGCGCACCCGCGCGATCCGGATCCTGCTGGTCGAGGACGACGCGACCAGCCGCGCCTTCCTCTCCGCCGCGCTCGCCCACCTGCCGGCACGCGTGGAGGCCGCGGCAGGCGCCGGCGAGGCGCTGGCGCTGGCCGCGGCGGGGACGGCGTTCGACCTGTGGCTGGTGGACGCGCACCTGCCGGACGCGGACGGCGGCGCGCTGCTCGCCGCGCTGCGCCTGCTCGCGCCCGCGACGCCGGCGCTGGCGCACACCGCGGCGGGCGACCCGGCCTGCCTGGCGCGCCTGCGCGCGGCAGGATTCGCCGGCGTGCTGCGCAAGCCGGTCGCGCTCGCAGCGCTGCATGCGGCAGTGCGCGACGCGCTGCGGGCGCGGGTGTCCGAACCCGCCGCGGCCTGGCCGGCCGCCGCCCCTTCCCCGCTGCCGCGTGCCGACGCCCGCGCGCGCCTGGCGATGCTGCGCGCGCTGTTCCATGCGGAACTGCCGGTGCAGCGCGTCGCCGTGGAGGACGCGATCGCGGCGGGCAACTTCGCCGCGGCCGCGGGCGTGCTGCACCGGCTGCGCGCGAGCTGCGCGTTCGCCGGCGCGGCGGCGCTCGGGGCCGCGGTGCGCGCGCTGCAATCCGACCCCGGCTCGCTGGACGCGCTGCGCCGCTTCGGCGCCTGCGTCGACGCGGTGCTGGCGCTGGCCGGCGGCGCGCTCGGCTAGCGCGGCGCGTCGCCGCCGGATGCAGGCTCGTCCGGCGCGACGCGGCCGAGCGCGCCGATCAGGTCCCAGGAGCGCAGCGGCCGGCCGCCGAGGTGGTGCAGCAGCACCGGGCGCAGCGCCCGGCGCAGGCCGGCCAGGTCGTCGGCGGCGGGCAGGCCATCGCCGGACGCGCGGTCGCCGGGCGCGTCGCCGGGCGCGTCGTCGCGCGCGGCGGAGAGCGCGATCAGCGCGGCGCCCGTCGCCGCATCGCTGCGATCGGCGCGGCCGCGGTCGCTCAGCAACCGGCGCGGCCCCTGCTCCGGGTCGAGGCGATAGCGTGCGGCCGGATCGACCGGCTGGCCGTCGGCGTCGTTCGCGTAGTCCAGGCCGACGCCGAGCGCGTCGAGCAGCGCGGCCTCGAAGCGGCGCAGCGTCCAGGCCAGCGGTTCGGCGGCATCGCCCAGGCGCGCGCGCATCGCCGCGTAGGCGTCGAACAGCGCGTGCTGCGGATCGTTGCGCGGCGCCAGGCGCAGCACCAGCTCGTTGACGTAGAACGCGGCCAGCACCGCTTCGCCCGCGAGCAGCGGCGCGGCGTCGAGCGCCTCGGCGTTGCGCAGCTGCGCGAGCTCGCCCTGCTGGACCGCGTCCAGGCGCACGTGCTGCAGCGGCTGCAGCGCGGCGCGCAGCGGTTGCCTTCGCGCGCCGCGCACGCCGCGCGCGACCAGGCCGAGGCGGCCGTGGTTGGCGGTCAGCGCCTCGACCAGCAGGCTGGTTTCGCGCCAGGGCCGCGCGTGCAGGACGAACGCGGGCTCGCCGGCGATGCGCACGTCAGTCGTTGTAACCGAACGTCCGCAGCGCCGCTTCGTCGTCGGACCAGCCTTCGCGCACGCGCACGAACGTCCGCAGGAACACCTTGGCGCCGAACAGGCGCTCCATCTGCTCGCGCGCGCGGGTGCCGATCTCGCGCAGGCGCGCGCCGCCCTTGCCGATCACGATCGCCTTCTGCCCGTCGCGCTCGACCCAGACCACCGCGCCGATGCGAAGCAGCGGACCGTGCCGGCCCGGCTCTTCCACGAACTGCTCGATCTCGACCGTCGTCGCGTACGGCAGTTCCGCGCCAAGCTGGCGCATCAGCTGCTCGCGCACGAGTTCGCCGGCGAGGAAGCGCTGGCTCTTGTCGGTGATCTCGTCCTCGCCGTACAGCGGCGGCTGCTCGGGCAGCAGCGGAAGCAGCGACTCGACCAGCGCGTCGAGCCCCTTGCGCTTGAGCGCGGAGACCGGATGCACCGAGGCGAATTCGCGGCCCTCCGTCGCCGCGCCGAGGAACGGCAGCAGCGCGGTCTTGTCCTTGAACCGGTCGACCTGGTTCACGACCAGCACGACGGGCACCTTCGCGTCGCGCAGCGCGTCGTAGGCGAGCGTGTCCTCGTCCTCCCAGCGGCCGGCCTCGACCACGAGCATCGCCGCGTCCACGCCCTCGAGCGCGCCGCGCGCGGCGCGGTTCATCATCCGGTGCATCGCCGACGACGACGCCTTGTTGCCCTGCTCGCGATGGATGCCGGGCGTGTCGACCAGCAGCAGCTGGCCGCCCTCGACGGTGGCGATGCCGAGCAGGCGGTGGCGGGTGGTCTGGGGGCGGTTGGAGACGATGCTGACCTTGGCGCCGACGAGGGCGTTCACCAGGGTCGACTTGCCGACGTTCGGGCGGCCGACGACCGCGACCTGCCCTGCCCGATGTGCCTTCTCGCTCATCCGCGCATTGTACGTCGCCGGGGGTATCGCTTCGGGGCCGGGCGGCGGGAGCGTGCGCGGAATTCCGGGGGACGCCGCAAGTACGTCCATGTAGGCTCCGTGGCGCCATCCATGGCGCCAAGGCCCCCGGAATTCCACGCACGCTCCCACCGCCTCGGCACGGCGCGACTCCCCGCTTCGATGTAAAGAGCAGGAGCGAGGAAGCCCAACCC
>DASTWT010000115.1:0-3268 GCA_035765815.1 Luteimonas sp.
CTCGGCGTAGATCGTGTCGAAGGCGAGCGAGCTCTTGCCCGAGCCGGACAGGCCGGTGATGACGATCAGCTTGTCCCGGGGGAGGTCGAGATCGATGTTCTTGAGGTTGTGGGTCCGTGCGCCGCGGATGCGGATGAAATCCATCGCCATCGGGGGGTCTGGCCTCGGGCTGCGGGTGGGGGCGGCCGCCGGGGAACCGGGACCGAACAGGGGAGCGTAGCGAGCCACCGATCTGGGGGCAAACGCGGGCGTATGCCAGCCTGCCAGCCCCTGGTCGCACCCGCTGCGACGCCAACGATTCAGCTGGATGACGGCGCGCGGGTCAGGCGCCGATCAGCGCCGCGAGCTTTCCCCGCAGTTCCTGCATTTCGGCCGCACTCGCGAATCCGAACGGACGCGCCTGCCGCGCGCGCCAGTCGAGCGTCCTGGGCTGGTGGGACAACGCGGCCGAGCGCTCCGGAAGCCCCGCCAGCATCACCTCGAAGGGGTTGCCCTTGAGCTTCGTGGTGACCGGCACGCAGACGATCAGCCCCAGCCGGTCGTTGAATCCCTGGTGGCTCAGGACGACGGCGGGACGGCGGTTGGCCTGTTCATGCCCGGAGACCGGATTGAAATCGATGAGCACCACCTCCGACGGCCGGGGCGCCCAGGCCCGGTTCACTCGATGCGCTCCCCGCCGACCTCGCCGTCGAGGGCGATTTCGTGGTCGTTCCGCTCGCTGCAGCCGGCGACCAGCGCCTCGATGGAATAGCCGGGGGTCACGGTCAGCGTCCGTCCGTGCAAGGCGAGGCTGACCTGGCTCCGGGCGGTCACGCCCATGGACTCGGCGATCGCCTTGGGAATGGCGAGGATGACGGAGCCGCCGGACTGGCGCAGGACCGCGGTGGACATGGGAACCCCGATGCGCAGGATGAAGTTTTACTGGAGTAAAACTATACCATCGCCGGCCCTCCCGCAATCGGGGAAAGGCGGCACGGCTCGTCGGGATTCACCCCCGGTTGACCCTAAGCTGCTGAAACCCTTACAATTCCGCTTCTGCCCGGCCTCGATGCCGGGCAGGACAAGAAGAACTACAGAAGATCCCAGGTCCGCAAGGGCCGCAGAAATCAGGAAACACAGTCATGTACGCAGTACTGGTCACCGGCGGCAAGCAATACCGCGTGATGGAAGGCGAGACGCTCCGCGTCGAGCTGCTCGGCGAGCACGAAGCCGGCAAGGAAATCACGTTCGACAACGTGCTGATGCTCGGCGACGCCGACGGCATCAAGGTCGGCGACGCGCTCAAGGGCGCCACCGTCACCGCCAAGGTCATCGGCCACGGCCGCGCGGACAAGGTCCGCATCGTCAAGTTCCGCCGCCGCAAGCACCATCGCAAGCAGATGGGCCACCGGCAGCACTACACCGAAATCCAGGTCACCGGCATCGCCGGTGGCAAGAGCAAGTAAGGAGCAGCAGCCATGGCACACAAAAAGGGCGTAGGTTCCTCGCGCAACGGCCGCGACTCCAACCCGAAGTACCTCGGCGTGAAGATGTACGGCGGCCAGGCCATCGAGGCCGGTAACATCATCGTCCGCCAGCGCGGCACCCAGTTCCACCCGGGTCCGGGCGTCGGCCTCGGCCGCGACCACACGCTGTTCGCGCTGGTCGACGGCACGGTCGAGTTCTCGACCAAGGGCCCGAAGAAGCGCCGCACCGTCAGCATCGTCGCCGCCTGATCCAGGCGCGACGTGCCGCGAAGGGCCCCGCTTCGGCGGGGCTTTTCGTTTCCACCCCCCGCATTAGACTGGCGCCGCCATGAAACTCGTCGACGAAGCCGAAATCACCGTCACCGCCGGCAATGGCGGCAACGGCTGCGTGGGTTTCCGGCGCGAGAAGTTCATCCCGCTCGGCGGGCCCGACGGCGGCGACGGCGGCAAGGGCGGCGACGTCTGGCTGCAGGCGGACGAGAACCTCAACACCCTGGTCGATTTCCGCCACCAGCGGTCGTTCCGCGCCCAGCGTGGCGAGAACGGCATGGGCAGCCAGATGTACGGCAAGGGCGGCGACGACATCACCGTGACCGTGCCGGTCGGCACCGTCGTCACCAACGTCGACACCGACGAAGTCATCGGCGACCTCACCCGCCACGGCGAGCGCCTGCTGGTCGCGCGCGGCGGCAAGGGCGGCCTCGGCAACATGCACTTCAAGAGCTCGATCAACCGCTCGCCGCGGCAGTCCACGCCGGGCGAGGAGGGCGAGTCGCGCGCGCTGAAGCTCGAGCTGAAGCTGCTGGCCGACGTCGGCCTGCTCGGCTTCCCGAACGCGGGCAAGAGCACCTTCATCCGCGCCGTGTCCGCGGCGACGCCGAAGGTCGCGGATTATCCGTTCACCACGCTCTATCCGAACCTGGGCGTCGTCAGCGTGGAGCCGCATCGCAGCTTCGTGATCGCCGACGTGCCGGGCCTGATCGAAGGCGCCGCCGAGGGCGCCGGGCTGGGCACCCAGTTCCTGCGCCATCTGCAGCGCACGCGGCTGCTGCTGCATCTGGTGGACCTGTCGCCGGCCCTGGAGGGCCATGAAGCCTACGGCGAAGCGCTGCCCTCGCCGGCGGAGCAGGTGCGCGCGATCGAGCGCGAGCTCGGTCGCCACGATCCGGAGCTGCTGCGCAAGCCGCGCTGGCTGGTGCTCAACAAGGCCGACCTCGCGTTCGAGGACGAATCGCGCGCCGCCGCGGAAAAGATCGTCGGCGAGCTCGGCTGGGACGCACCGTGGTACCTGGTGTCGGCGATCGGCCGCGAAGGCACCTGGCCGGTGGTGCTCGACGTGCAGGCGTTCTTCGACCGCCAGCGCGCCGAAGCGCTGGACGACGCCAATGCCGAAGGCGGCGCCGGTGCCTGAGCCCGTCGCGCGGGCAACAAAAAACCCGGCGCAGGCCGGGTTTTTCGCGTTCCGCGCCGCGCGGGGCGGCGGGCGTCGCCGCTCAGGCGGCCTGCAGCGCCTTGATGCGCGCGCTCAGGCGGCTCTTGTGGCGGGCGGCCTTGTTGCGGTGGATCAGGCCGCGCGCGCTGAAGCGGTCGAGGATCGGCTGGGCGACGTCGAACGCGGCCTTCGCGCCGGCGGCGTCGTTGGCGTCGAGCGCCTTCAGCACCTTCTTGACGGCGGTGCGCAGCTGCGAGCGCTGCGCCGCGTTGCGGGCGTTGCGCACGACGGTCTGCTTGGAGCGCTTCTTGGCGGACTTGATGTTGGCCACGTGGAATCCTGGAAACTGGGTGTAATGAAGGGTCGGTTG
>DASTWT010000116.1:0-17899 GCA_035765815.1 Luteimonas sp.
GCAGGTTGCCCTGCTGGCCGCCGGTCGTGGTCACGTAACCGATCTGGTCGCCCTGGCGGATCAGGGCTTCCTTCTGGTTGCTGGTGACGATGCGCGGGTTGGAGACGATCTCGCCGCGGCCCTCGGTCTGCATCGCCGACAACTCGACGTCGAGCAGGTAGCCGGCGTTGAGGATCGAGAGCGCCAGCGAACCGGTGCCGCCCGCGAGCGCGCTCGGCAGGTTGGTCATCAGGCCCTGGGTGATCGTGCTCAGCGGCCGCAGCGGCGCCCGGACGCCGTCGGGGTTGGTGACGGGGTCGTAGCGGTTGTCGTTGGCGAGCCACGCGTTGTAGGCGGTCGCGTAGGCCTGGTCCGCGGTCGCGTCGGAGTTGCGGTTGGCGGCGTTGCTGTCCATGTCGCCGCTGAAGTAGGTGTTGTCCTTGCTGCCGCTGACGCCGAACTTGGCGCCCAGCTCGCGCGCGAACGACTCGTTGGCGATGACGATGCGCGCCTCGATCACCACCTGGTCCACCGGCTTGTCGAGCTCGGCGACGAGGCGCTTGATGCCTTCCACGCGCTGCGGGATGTCGATGACCAGCAGCGTGTTGGTGCGCTGGTCGAAGCTGATGCTGCCGCGCGGCGAAAGGAAGCCTCGGCTCGCCGCCGCGTCGCCGCCGGCTCCGCCGCCGCCGGAACCGCGGCTGCCCTCGGTGAGCAGGCGCGCGATGTCCTGCGCGCTGCCGTAGCTGATCGGCAGGTACTCGGTGACGACCTCGGCGTTGTTCTCGCTGGCCAGGCGCGCCGACTCGACGTCGCGCTCGTACTTGGCGATCTCCGCCTGCGGCGCCACCCACATCACGTTGCCGCTGCGGCGCTTGTCGAGGCTCTTGGCGCGCAGCACGATGTCCAGCGCCTGGTCCCACGGCACGTTGTCCAGGCGCAGCGTGATGCTGCCGCCCACGCTGTCGGAGACGACGAGGTTGAGCTTGGCTTCCTCGGCGATCAGCTGCAGCACCGTGCGCACCGGCACGTCCTGGAAGTTGAAGGTCACCGGCTGGCCGGTATAGGGGCGATCCGCGGCGGCCGAAGCCGTCGCGCCGCCCGCGGCGGGCGCGGCGCTGGCGACCACCGGCCGCGGCGCGACCTCGACCACGTAGTCGTTGCCGCTCTGGTAGGCGCTGGGCACGATCGAGCCCTGGGTCTCCAGCACGATGCGGGTGCCGACGCCGGCGCGGCTCGCGTCCACGCGCTGCACCGGGGTGGCGAAGTCGCTCACGTCGAGCGGCTTCTGCAGCTGCGGGGGCAGCGTCGCGTTGGCCACGTCGATGACCACGCGCGAGCCGGCCGGATGCATGTCCGGCATCGCGCCGTCGCCGCTGAAGCGGATGGTGAGCTGGCCGGCGCCGGCATCGCCGCGCTTGAAATCGATGCGCGAGACGGTCAGCGCGCCGGGAACCGTGCGCGCCGGATCCACGGCGACGGGCGCGGCGCTCTGGGCGACGGCGGGCAGCGCCTGCGGCGCGGCGTGCACGCCGCCCAGCGCGGCGAGCAGGCCCGCCGCGAGGCCGGCCGCGCCGGCCCGGCGGGGCAGGCCGCGGAAGACCCGCAGGCAATTGGCAGTGGTGAAGGTCATCGTCCTGTCCCCCAGATTCGTCATTCGTCCAGCGAAATCGCCGCTGGGCGTTCCAGCCAGCCACCAGCGCCATCGGGCACGAGCTCGACCAGTTCGATGCGGTCGTCGGTCACGCTGGTCACGCGGCCGTCGCTCTGGCCCAGGTACATCCCGGGCCGCACGCGGTAGGTCACCTTGTCCGGCGCACGCACCAGCGCCACCAGCGAGGCACCCTTCCCGATCGTCCCGACCATGTCGAGGCTGTCGAGCGGGAAGTTTTCGAGCGGCTGCTTGCGGCGGTTCGGATCCGGCCGCGGGCCGGCGCCGCCGCTGTCGTCGGTGAAGGCGTTGCTGAACGGGTCGCGCAGCGACTGCGCGGCGTATTCGAAGGTCTCGAACTGCTGCATCACCGGCAGCGGCTCGAGCGCCGGCGCCGGGCGCTTCTTCACTTCGGCGACCCAGCGCTGCAGGTTCGGCGCATCGCCGGGCGTGCTGGTCACGCCGCGGGCGCAGCCGGCGAGCAGCGCGACGGCGAGGAGGCAGGCGAGGAAGCGTGCGGCGTGCATGTCAGCGCTTCCCCTTCTTCTTCGCGGGAGCCTTCTTCGCCGGCTCTTCCTCGTCGAGGTAGCGGTAGGTCTTCACGGTGCCCGCGAGCTCGAGCGGGATGTCGCGGCGGATGCCGGCGGGAGTGTTCTTGTTCTTCGGCTGCAGCGAGATGTCGTGCATCGTCAGGATCACCACCCGCGGCAGCGAGGCCACGCCGCTGACGAACGCGCCGAACTGGTGGTAGGAGCCCACCATCTTCAGCGCGATGGGCTTCTCGGCGTAGAACTCCTTCGGCGTCTCCGGGCCCGGCCGGAACAGCTCGCTGGTCAGGCCGGTGGCGAGCGCGGTCTGCGAGATGTCGACGATCAGGTCGGGCATCTCCGTCTTGCTCGGCAGCTGGCGCAGCATCTGCTGCAGCTGCTGTTCCATCTGCGCGAGCTGCAGCTTGAGCGGCTCGAGGTTGGCGGCGCGGCCCTGCTTGGTCTCGAACTCGCCGCGCAGGTCGGTCTCCTGCTTCTCCAGCCCGGCCAGCTCTTCCTTCTTGTCGCCGATGAACAGGTACCACGCCAGGCCGACGATCACGGCGGCGACGATCACGCAGAAACCGATCTTGTATTCGCGCGGCCAGGACCCGGTGTTGTTGAAGTTCAGGTCCTTGATGGCCATCTTCCCGCGGCTCATGGCGCCTTCCCTCCCTGGGCCGGCGCCGCGGCGCCCGGCGAGACCTGCGCCGGCTGCGCCGCCGGCGCGTCGGGCGTGCCGTCGGCATCGGCGTTCTTCGCGGAGTTCGGGTCGGCCAGCATCACGGTCAGCGTGAACGCGTACGGGAGGCTGTTGTCGCCCGCCTTGGCCTCGATCACCGACAGCTCGGGCTTGGTCATCCAGCCCGAACCCTCGAGCGAGCGCATGTAGATGCTCACGCGCGAATTGGACTGCGCCCGGCCCTGCAGGGTGAGCTTGTCGCCTTCCTGCTTCACCGAGGTGAGGACCACGCCGTCGGGGATGGTGCGCACCAGCGAGTCGAACAGGTGCACCATCTTCGAGCGGTTGGCCTGCAGCTGCTCGATCACTTCCTTGCGCGCAAGCAGCTTGGCCTTCTTCTCGTCGAGCGCCTTGATCTCGTCGATCTGCTTGTCGACCTGTTTGATCTGGTCGCGCAGGAACTGGTTGCGCTCGTTCTGGCCGCTGATCTGCGCGCCGTAGTAGCTGGAGATGAGGAACGCGATCGCGATCGCGGCGACGGCCGCGAACCCGACCATCGTCAGGAACTCCTTCTGGCGGAGCTTGCGCCGCTCCGCGCGCCAGGGCAGCAGGTTGATCCGTGCCATCAGTCGAAGTTCCTGAGCGCCAGGCCGGCGGCGATCATCAGCGACGGCGCGTCCTGCGCGAGCGCCGAGGCCTGCACGCGCGGGCCGAGCGTCATCTGCGCCAGCGGGTTGGCGACGCTGGTCGGCACGCCGAGCTGTTCCTCGACCATCGGCGCGACGCCGGCGGTGGAGGCGGTGCCGCCGGCGAGCACGATCCGGTCGACCCGGTTGAACTCGCTGCCGGCGTAGAAGAACTGCAGCAGGCGGCTGACCTGCTGGACCAGCGCCTCGCGGAACGGTTGCAGGACCTCGGTGCGGTAGGCCTCGGGAAGCCCGCCCTGGCGCTTGGCCAGCCGCGCTTCCTCGAGGTTGAGCCCGAAGCGCCGCATGATCTCGTCGTCGAGCTGCTTGCCGCCGAACACCTGCTCGCGGCTGTACACGCTGCGGCCTTCGCGCAGGACGTAGAGCGTGGTCACGGTGGCGCCGATGTCGACCAGCGCGACGAGCGCGTCGGCGGGGGCGGCGTCGCCGAGCAGGCCGAACGCGTTCTCCATCGCGAAGGTCTCGACGTCCATGACCCTCGGCACCAGGCCGCCCATCTCCAGCGCGGAGGCGCGGCTCTCGACGTTCTCCGAGCGCGAGGCGACCAGCAGGACCTGCAGCATCTCGTCGTTGCCCGGCATCCCGCCGAGCACCTCGAAGTCGAGGTTCACTTCCTCGATCGGATACGGCACGTAGTTGGAGGCCTCGAGCTCGACCTGGGATTCCAGGTCGTCCTCGGTCAGGTCCGACGGCATCGGGATGAGCTTGGTGATGACCGCCGAGCCGCCGACCGCGCCCACGGCGTGGCGCGCCTTGGACCCGCAGCGGGCCATGGCCCGGCGAATGGCGTCGCCCACGACCTGCGGGTCGGCGATGTTCTTGTCGACGACCGCGTTTGCGGGCAGGGGCTCGATGGCGTAGTGCTCGACCCGATAACGATCGCCCGCCCGCGACAGCTGCAGGAGCTTGACGGCCGTCGAGCTGATGTCGACTCCGATCCGGGGTGGCTGGCTTTTTGTGATCAGCCCCACAAAAATTTCCCCTTATTCACGGGCGCTTACGCGCACAACGTGTCCCGGCGCCTTAAATAGCGGAGTTTGGCCCCTGTGGCAACACCCGCGACCGGGCTTCGGGACGGCCGTCGCACCAGGCCCTCGCCGCCCGGCCCCTATACTGGACCCGTGCCCGGCGCGCCGGGCGAGCCCGAAACGAAGGATTCCCGCCTCCCATGCCCCCGTTCCGCCGCCTGCTGCGCTGGGCCCTCCTGGCCTCCGCGGCCGTCGCCCTGCTGGGCCTCCTGGCCCTGGGCATCGTCTACTACGTGGTGTCCTCCCGGCTCCCGGACGTCCAGTCGCTGCGCCACGTCGAATTGCAGGAGCCGCTGTACGTCCACGCCCGCGACGGCCGCCTGATGGGGGTGTTCGGGGAGGCCCGGCGCTATCCGGTGGACATCGCCCGGGTCCCGGAGCGGGTCAAGGAGGCCTTCATCGCCATCGAGGACGCGCGCTTCTACCAGCACCACGGCGTCGACTACAAAGGCGTCGCCCGCGCGATCTGGCTGCTCGCCACCACCGACGACAAGCGCGTGCCGGGCGGCTCGACCATCACCCAGCAGGTCGCCAAGCAGTTCTACCTGAGCTCCGAATACAGCTACACGCGCAAGTTCGTCGAGATGCTGCTGGCGATGAAGATGGAGCGCGAGCTCGGCAAGGACGAGATCTTCCAGCTGTACCTCAACAAGAGCTTCTTCGGGAACCGCGCCTACGGCATCGGCGCCGCGGCCGAGTTCTACTACGGCAAGCAGGTCGACCAACTGTCGCTCGACGAGGCGGCGAGCCTGGCGTCGATCCCGAAGTTCCCGTCGAGCGGCAACCCGGTCAGCAACCCGGAGCGCGCGCGCATCCGCCGCGACTACGTGCTGCAGCGCATGCGCGAGCTGAAGTTCATCACCCCGGAGGAGGAGCGCGCCGCGCAGGCGGTGCCGATGCACGCTGCGCCGCACGACATCCCGATCGAGGCCGACGCGCCGTACGTGGCCGAGATGGTGCGGCGGGAGATGATCGCGCGCTACGGCGAGGATGTGCTGACCCGCGGCTACCACGTCACCACCACCATCGACCCGAAGCTGCAGGACGCCGCGCAGCAGGCGGTTCGCGACGGGCTGGTGACGTACGACCACCGCCACGGCTGGCGCGGCGCGCCGGAACGCCATTTCGACCTGGCGGACGGCGAGGACGCGGCGGCCGCGGGCGCGCGCCTGCGCGGCATCGCGACGCAGGGCGGCCTGGTGCCGGCGGTGGTGCTGCGCAGCGGCGACGGCACGGCCGACGTCGCCTTCGCCGACGGGCGCACCGCCACGCTGGACGCTTCCAGCAGCAAGTGGACCAACCGCAGCCCCGCCGCGCTCGTCGCGCGCGGCGACATGGTCCGGCTGCGCAGCGTCGCCGATCCCGGGCACCCGGAAGCGCCTGCGACCTGGCAGCTCGACCAGTTGCCCACCGCGCAGGCGGCGCTGGTCTCGCTGGACAAGGACAATGGCGCCTTGCTCGCGCTGGTCGGCGGCTTCAGCTTCGCCGGCAACAAGTTCAATCGCGCCATCCAGGCACGGCGCCAGCCGGGCTCGAGCTTCAAGCCGTTCCTGTACGCGGCGGCGATGGAGCGCGGCTTCAACCCCGCATCGATCGTGCTCGACGCGCCGGTGGTGTTCAAGGACCGCGTCGGCCACGAGTGGCGGCCGCAGAACGACACCGGCGACTTCGCCGGCCCGATGCGGTTGCGCGAGGCGCTGGTGCAGTCGCGCAACCTGGTGTCGGTGCGGCTGCTCGACGCCATCGGCATCGACTACGCGCGCCGCTACATCAGCCATTTCGGCATCGACGAGGACCTGCTGCCGCCGAACCTGTCGATGTCGCTGGGCAGCGCCTCGCTGCCGCCGATGATGATCGCGCGCGGCTACGCGACGTTCCCGAACGGCGGCTTCCGGATCACGCCGTGGTTCATCGACGAGGTGCGCGACCGCGACGGCCGCGTGCTGTTCAAGGAGAAGCCGGCCACCGCCTGCCCCGGATGCGGCGTGGCGAACGCGACCGCCTCGACGGTGAAGGCGTCGAACGTGGTCGCGGGCTTCGACCTGGGGCCCGCGGGCCCGGCGCCGGCCGAGCGCGAGGTCTCGGGCGGCGAGGCGAAGGCCGTGCCGGCGCCGTTGCCGCCGGACACGGTGCTCGCGCCGCGCGCCATCGACGCGCGCGTGGCCTACCAGCTGGTGTCGATGATGCGCGACGTGGTCCAGCGCGGCACCGGCGTCGCCGCGAAGGTGCTCGGGCGCGAGGACGTGGCCGGCAAGACCGGCTCGACCAACGACCATCGCGACGCCTGGTTCTCCGGCTTCGGCGCCAACGTCGTCACGACGGTGTGGGTCGGGCGCGACGACTTCAAGTCGCTCGGCTACCGCGAATACGGCGGCAAGGCGGCGCTGCCGATCTGGATCCAGTACATGCGCACGGCGCTCGACGGCCGCCCGGTCGCCGCGAACGATCCGCCGGAGGGCATGGTCAAGGTCGCGGTCGGCCCCGGCGGCCGCCTGCTGCCGGCCGGCAGCGCCGGCATCGTCGAATGGGTGAAGGCCGAGGACCTGGACCGGATGGAGGCCGAGGCCGAGACCGCGGAGCAGCCGGAAAGCCAGGACGAGGCCGCGTTCGACATCTTCTGAGGCCGCGACGCGACGGCGGCACCCCTGCCGTCACGCGCGCGCCCGTTGCGGCTGGGTTACAGTCGGCCCGGGTCCGACCGCAGGAGCGCGCGCCATGCCACACGCCCACGCCCGTCGCCACGCGCACGAACACGCGCTGACCCGGACCCGCGAACGCCGCCATCGCCTCGCCCACGAGGCCGCGCGGCTGATGGCCGAAGGCGGCATCCGCGACTACCACCAGGCCAAGCTCAAGGCCGCCGAACGCCTGGGCATCCACGACGACGCTTCGCTGCCGCGCAACCGCGAGATCGAGGATGCGCTGCGCGAATACCAGCGCCTGTTCGCGGGCGAAGGCCACGCGGCCGGCGTCCGCGCGCGGCGCGAGGCCGCGTTGCGCGCGCTCGAGTTCTTCGCCCCGTTCGACCCTCGCCTGGTCGGCAGCGTCCTCGACGGGACCGCCGACGCCAACGCGCCCGTGGCGCTGCACCTGCACGCCGACGATCCGGATGCAGTGCCGCGCTTCCTCGACGAGAGCGGCATCCCCGCGGAATCGCGGGAACGCCGGTTGCGCCTGGACCCGGAACGCCTCCTCGACGCGCCGGTGTGGCTGTTCTCCGCGGAGGACTTCACGTTCGACCTGACGGTGCTGCCGCCGGCGGTGCTGCGGCAGGCGCCGCTCTCGGGCGTCGACGAGAAGCCGATGCGGCGCGCGTCCGCGTCGCAGCTGCGCGCGATCCTCGCCGACGACGAAATCTCGGCCTACGAAGCCTCCCGCTGAAGCGTGCACGTCGCCTTCGGGGCGGCGGCGGGAGCGGGCATGGCCTTCGGGCCGGGCGGCGGGAGCTTGCGCGGAATTCCGGGGGACGCCGCAAGTACGTCCATGTAGGCTCCGTGGCGGCATCCATGCCGCCAAGGCCCCCGGAATTCCACGCACGCTCCCACCGCCCCGCACGCCGCGATTCCCCGCTTCGATCGGTAGAAGCGGGGCGCGACATCACGAAGGCGCAGGCCACGCGGCGACCTGCCACGAAGCGGAGGCACGAAGCGGCGCACGAAAAAGCCGGCGCGGGGCCGGCTTTTTCGACGCAGCGAGAGCGGAAGGTCAGCGGCTGGCGGCGGCGACGTAGTCGCGCGGGGCGTGGCCGGTGTAGATCTGGCGCGGACGCCCGATCTTGGCCTCCGGATCCTCCTGCTGTTCCAGCCAGTGCGCCACCCAGCCCGCGGTGCGCGCGATCGCGAACATCACGGTGAACATCTCGGTCGGGATGCCCAGCGCCTTGTAGATGATGCCGGAGTAGAAGTCGACGTTCGGGTAGAGCTTGCGCTGCACGAAGTACTCGTCCTTCAGCGCGGCCTCCTCGAGCTTCATCGCGACCTCGAGCAGCGGGTCGTTGACGCCGAGCTCGGCCAGCACCTCGTGGCACATCTCGCGGATGATCTTCGCGCGCGGGTCGAAGTTCTTGTAGACGCGGTGGCCGAAGCCCATCAGGCGGAAGCCCGACTCCTTGTCCTTGGCCTTGTCGACCGCGGACTGCACGTGCTTCGCGTCGCCGATCTCGGCGAGCATCTTCAGCACCGCCTCGTTCGCGCCGCCGTGCGCCGGGCCCCACAGCGCGGCGACGCCCGCCGCCACGCAGGCGTACGGGTTCGCGCCGGTCGAGCCGACCAGGCGCACGGTCGAGGTCGACGCGTTCTGCTCGTGGTCGGCGTGCAGGATGAACAGCAGGTCGAGCGCGCGCGCGGCGACCGGCTTGAGCACCAGCGGCTCGCTCGGCACCTCGAACATCATGTGCAGGAAGCGGTCGACGTACTCGAGGTTGTTGCGCGGGTAGCGCAGCGGCCAGCCGATCGAATGGCGATAGCACGCGGCGGCGATCGTCGGGACCTTCGCGATCAGGCGGATCGCGGCGAGGCGGCGCTGCTCCGGATCCTCGAGGTCGAGGGTGTTGTGGTAGAAGCTCGCCATCGAGCCGAGCATGCCCACCGCCATCGCCATCGGGTGCGCATCGTGGCGGAAACCGCCGAGGAAGCTCTTGAAGGCCTCGTGCATCATCGTGTGATGCGTGACCTCGTTCTCGAACTTCGAGAACTCCGCCGCCGACGGCAGCTCGCCGTTCATCAGCAGGTAGGCGACCTCGAGGAAGTTCGACTGCTTGGCCAGCTGCTCGATCGGGTAGCCGCGGTACAGCAGCACGCCGGCGTCGCCGTCGATGTAGGTGATCGCGGACTTGCAGGCGGCGGTGGCGGTGAAGCCCGGGTCGTAGGTGAAGCAGCCGGTTTCCCTCGGCAGCTTCGCGATGTCGATGCACGGGTTGCCGAGCGTGCCGGACTGCACCGGCAGGACCACGGACTTGTCGGCGGCGGCCAGGGTCACCTGGTCGAGGGAAGGCTTGGACACGGTTGTCGCTCCTCGATGCGACGCGCCGGTCTTCGCTCGCCGACGCGCAAGGGGGTCATCGGAAAGCGGGCATTATCGCAGAAAACGAAAACGGCCGCCCCGGAGGCGGCCGTCCTGGCGCAGCGCCGCGAGGCGCCGGCAGCGCTTACTTGGCGTAGCGCTTCTTGAACTTGTCGATGCGACCGCTGGTGTCCATCACCTTGTTCTGGCCGGTGTAGAACGGGTGCGTCGCCGACGAGATCTCGATCTTGATCAGCGGGTACTCGTTGCCGTCCTCCCACTTGATGGTCTCCTTGGAGGCCATGGTCGAGCGGGTCAGGAACTTGAAGTCCGAGGTGACGTCCTGGAAGACGACTTCGCGGTACTGGGGATGGATGTCGGCCTTCATGGCGAATCGGCACGTTCAGCTGAGTGAGCTGCGTATTTTAGCCGCCCCGCCCTCCCCGGCGCAAGCCGCCCGGCGCCCCGTTCAGGGCGCCGCCAGCGCTCCGCGGACCAGGGCCTCGAAGCGGGGCCGGTCGTACGCCATCAGGATGGCGACGTTGTCGCGGCGGCCCGGCAGGCGCCTGTCCCAGTCGACCACGGTGGCCCCGCGGCACAGGCCATGGGCGAGCTCGACCGCCAGCGGGCGCTCGGGCATGGGCGCGGCGCCCTCCGGTGCGAGCGCCAGGGCCATGGCCAGGGCGTCGGCGCAGTGCCAGTCCGAGCCGCGGCGGTCGTGGGACCACTCCCGGGTATGGCGCGAGATTGCCTCGTAGAAGGTCGCCCGCGGCGTCCCGACCCGCATCCACGCCACCGCCCGGTCGTGGTCCAGGCCATGCCGGACCACCGCTTCCCAGTCGGCCAGCTCGATCCGGGGGAAGGCCGAGAACACGATGTCGGCCGCCTCCGGGTCGAACCAGGCGTTGAACTCGGCCGACGGGGTGACGTTGCCGTGGCCGGTGACCGCACCACCCATCACGACGCAGCGCGCGACGCGCTGCGGCAGCGTCGGGTCGAGCTTCAGCGCCAGCGCGACGTTGGTCAGCGGGCCGAGCGCGACCAGCAGCAGCCTGCCGGCGTGTTCGTGCGACAGGCGCAGGATCGCGAGCGCGGCGTGCTCGCGCTCCGCCGCGCGCGCGGCGGGCGCGTAGCCGGTGTCGCCGAAGCCGTCGCGGCCGTGCACGTACGAAGCGTCTTCGGCGGCATGCAGCAGCGGGCCCTCGCAACCCGGGAAGACGGGGACGTCGTCGCGGCCGACGACTTCGCACAGCTTCAGCGCGTTGGAGACGGTGTGGGCGAGGCCGACGTTGCCGGCGGCGATGGTCAGGCCGACGATGTCGTGGCGCTCGTCGGCGAAGGCCATGAGCAGGGCGAGCGCGTCGTCGACGCCCGGGTCGGTGTCGATCAGCAGCGGAATGCGATCCATCGGGAAGGGACTTTCATGCGCGCCGGTGCGGCGGGCAAGCAAAGGTACACCCCTTTCGGGCGGAAAGCGTCTTCCGGCCCCGCTTTCAGGCCGCGGCGTAGCGCGCGGCGCCGCCGACCCAGCGCGCGACGATGCGGTCGGCGACGGCTGGATCCGCCGCGAGCAGCCGGTCGCCCAGCGCGTGCACCTGCGGCAGGAGATCGGCGTCGCGGGCGAGATCGGCGAGGCGGAACGCGGCCAGGCCGGTCTGGCGGGTGCCGAGCAGCTCGCCCGGTCCGCGCAGCGCGAGATCCTGCTCCGCGATCTCGAAGCCGTCGCTGGTCGCGCGCATCGTCTCCAGCCTTTGCTTCGCCAGCGCCGACAACGGCGCGCGGTACAGCAGCACGCAACTCGACGCGGCGCTGCCCCGCCCCACCCGGCCGCGCAGCTGGTGCAGCTGCGCCAGGCCGAGGCGCTCCGCGTTCTCGATGATCATCAGGGAGGCGTTCGGCACGTCCACGCCGACCTCGATCACGGTCGTGGCCACGAGCAACTGGATGTCGCCGTCCTTGAACGCGCGCATCGTCGCCTGCTTCTCGCGCGCGGCCATGCGGCCGTGCACGAGCCCGACGCGCAACCCCGGCAGCGCCTTCGACAAGGCTTCGTGCGTCGAGTGCGCCGCCTGCGCCTCGAGCTCGTCGGAGTCCTCGATCAGCGTGCACACCCAGTACGCCTGGCGCCCTTCGGCGCACGCGGCGCGGATGCGCTCGACGAGTTCGGGGCGGCGACCGTCGGCCAGCGCGACCGTCTGCACCGGCGTGCGCCCGGGCGGCAGCTCGTCGATCGCGGAGACATCGAGGTCGGCATAGGCCGCCATCGCCAGCGTGCGCGGGATCGGGGTCGCGGTCATCACCAGCTGGTGCGGCACGCCCTCGCCCGACGCGCCCTTGTCGCGCAACGCGAGGCGCTGGTGCACGCCGAAGCGATGCTGCTCGTCGACGATCGCCAAGGCGAGGTCGCGGAACGCGACGCCTTCCTGCATCAGCGCGTGCGTGCCGACGACCAGCTGCGCGCGGCCGCCGGCGATGTCCGCCAGCGCCGCGGCGCGCGCCTTGCCGGCGACCTTGCCCGCAAGCCAGGCGACGCGGACCCCGAGCGGTTCCAGCCAGGCGCGCAGGTTCGCGAGGTGCTGCTCGGCCAGCAGTTCGGTCGGCGCCATCAGCGCGGCCTGCCGGCCGTGGCCGATCGCGACCAGCGCGGCCAGCGCGGCGACCACGGTCTTGCCGCTGCCGACGTCGCCCTGCACGAGCCGCAGCATCGGCCTGGGTTGCGCGAGGTCGGCGCGCAGCTGCTCGAACACGCGGGACTGCGCGCCGGTGAGCGCGAACGGCAGCGATGCGCGCAGCCGCTCCGCCAGCGGCGCCGGGCCGGCGAGCGCGGGCGCGGCGTGGCGCTGCAGCGCGATCCGCTGCCGGCGCAGGCTCAGGTGGTGCGCGAGCATCTCCTCGAACGCGAGCCGGCGCTGGGCGGGGGCCCGGCCCTCGACCAGCGCGGCGACGTCCGCGTCGCGCGCTGGCCGGTGCACGGCGAGCAGCGCATCGCGCAGCGACGGCAGGCCCAGCCCGGCGAGCGCGTCGGCCGGCAGCAGTTCCAGTTCGGCTTCTTCCGGCAGGCGATCGAGCGCAAGGCCGACGAGGCGCCGCACCGTCGCCGGCCCCACGCCTTCGATCGCCGGATAGACGGGCGAAAGCTGCTCGTCGAGCGCGTCGCCGGCGCCGGCGCCCGCATCGCCTTCGCGCGGGTAAAGCCGGTAGCTCGGGTGCGCCATCTCCAGGCCGTGCTGGCCCGGCCGCACGCTGCCGTAGCAACGGATGCGCGTGCCCGGCACGAACTGCGCGGCCTGCGCGCCGCGGAAGTGGAAGAAGCGCAGCACCAGCGTCGCGCGCGAATCGTCGACGATGGCCACGCGCAGCGACGGGCGATAGCGGAAGCCGCGCTCGACGGCGGCCACGGTGCCCTCCACCTGCGCGGCGACGCCGGGCTGCAGCGCGCGGATCGCGGTGAGGCGGGTGCGGTCCTCGTACTGGCGCGGCAGCAGCAGCCACAGGTCCTGCACGTCGAGCAGGCCGCGCGCCGCGAGCTTTTCCGCCATCCGCGGGCCGACGCCCGGCAGCGAAGCCACGGGCGCGGCGCCCGCCGCGGCGAGGGACGGCGCAGCCCGCTGTCGGCCGGCGCGCGCCACCGCCTGGTTCAGTGCACGACCATCAGCGCAGGACCATCACCGCGTCCACCTCGAACGCGGCGCCCTTGGGCAGCGCGGACACGCCGATCGTCGACCGCGCCGGGTACGGCGCCTTGAAGTACTCCGCCATCACCGCGTTGACCTGCGCGAACTGGCCGAGGTCGGTGAGGTACAGGCCGACCCGGACGATGTCGTCGAGCGTGCCGCCCGCCGCCGCGCACACCGCGGCGAGGTTGTCGAACGCGCGGCGCGCCTGCGCGGCGATGTCGCCGCCGACGAGCTCGCCCGTGGCCGGGTCCAGCGGGATCTGGCCGGAGAAATAGACGGTGTCGCCCGCGCGCGTGGCCTGGGAATACGGGCCGATGGCGGCGGGGGCCTGGTCGCTGTGGATGGCTTGTCTCGGCATGCGGCGATCTTACAGCCGTTGCACGCCGTGGACCACGGCCAGGCGACGCACGCGGCGGATGACGTCCGCGATGTGCTTGCGGTCGCGCACCTCGATCGCGAAGCGGATCGAGGCGACGTTGCTGTCGCGCTCCAGGTATTCCACGCCGTCGATGTTCGAATCGGCCTGGGCGATGGCGGCCGCGACCTGCGCCAGCACGCCGGGGCGGTTCTCGACCTCCACCGACAGGGCGCTGTGGAAGTCGCCCGACACGTTGCGGTCCCAGCCGATCGCGACCCAGCGCTCCGGCGACTTGCGGTAGTCGGCCACGTTCGGGCAATCGAGCCGGTGCACCACGATGCCCTTGCCGGTGGTGTGGTAGCCCATGATCTCGTCGCCGGGAATGGGCATGCAGCAGTTGGCGAAGGTGATCACGCCGCGCTCGTTGCCGGTGATCAGGATCCGGTCGCCCGGCACGTGCGCGCCGGCGGGATCGTCGTGCGGGCGTTGCGCGCCGTCAGCGGCGTCGCTTCCGCCGGCCGAAGGCGGCCGCGCCGCGAGCGCGCGAGCGACCTGCGCCGGCATGCGGTTGCCGAGGGCGATCTCGGCCAGCAGCGCCTCCAGGCGCGGGTAGCGGTGCTCGGCGAGGTACGCGTCCAGGCGCGCCGCCGGCAAGCGGTCGAGCGAGGTCTCCAGCCGCTCCAGCGCCCGGTCGAGCATGCGGTGGCCGAGCTGCACCGCGTCCTCGTGCTCGAGGTGCTTGAGCTGGTGCCGGATCGCGGTGCGCGCCTTGCCGGTCGCAACGAACTCCAGCCACTGCGGCTGCGGCGCCGCCGACTTCGCGGTGATCACCTCGATCTTCTGCCCGCTCGCGAGCTTGGTCCGCAACGGCACCAGCTTCTTGTCCACGCGCGCGGCGACCGCGTGGTTGCCGACGTCGGTGTGCACCGCGTAGGCGAAGTCGAGCGCGGTCGAGTTGCGCGGGAGCGCGAGGATGTCGCCCTTCGGCGTGAACAGGTAGACCTCGTCCGGGAACAGGTCGACCTTGACGTTCTCGAGGAATTCCAGCGACGAGCGCGTGCCCTGCTGGCTCTCCAGCAGCCCGGCGATCCAGGAGTGCGCGCGGCTGTGCGCGCTGTTGCCGCTGCCGCCGTGCTTGTACATCCAGTGCGCGGCGATCCCGCGCTCGGCGATCAGGTCCATCTCGCGGGTGCGGATCTGCACCTCGATCGGCGAGCCGTAGGGCCCGAACAGCACCGTGTGCAGCGACTGGTAGCCGTTGGCCTTGGGGATCGCGATGAAGTCGCGGAAGCGCCCGTCCAGCGGCTTGTACACCGAGTGGACCACGCCCAGCGCGTGGTAGCACGCCGGCACAGAGCCGACCACGATGCGGAAGCCGAACACGTCCATCACCTGGTCGAAGCTCTTGCCCTCGGCGCGCATCTTCGAATAGATGCTCCACGGCGACTTCACCCGGCCGACGAGGCGGTATTCCAGGCCCTCGAGCGTGAGCCGCTGCGCGAGCTGCGCCTCGATCTTGGACAGCGCCTCGCGCCGCACCAGCGGCTGGGTGCGGATGCGCTTTTCCAGCACCGCGTGGCGCCAGGGATGCAGCGCGCGGAAGCCGAGGTCCTGCAGCTCGGCCTTGACCAGGTTCATGCCCAGCCGCTGCGCGATCGGCGCGTAGATCTCCAGCGTCTCGCGCGCGATGCGCTGGCGCGCTTCCGGTGTCTGCGCGCCGAGCGTGCGCATGTTGTGCAGGCGGTCGGCGAGCTTGATCATGATCACGCGCAGGTCGCGCGCCATCGCCAGCAGCATCTTGCGGAAGCTTTCGGCGGCCGCTTCCTGGCGGTCGGCGAAGCGCAGCTTGTCGAGCTTCGTGACGCCGTCGACCAGGTCGGCCACGGTCTCGCCGAACTCGCCGGCGATGCTCTCGCGCGACAGAGGCGTGTCCTCGAGCGTGTCGTGCAGGATCGCCGCGACCAGCGTCTCCACGTCCACGTGCTGCTCGGCCAGCGCGGCGGCGACCGCGACCGGGTGGGTGATGTAGGGCTCGCCGGAACGCCGGCTCTGGCCGGCATGGGCGGCGGCGCCGATGGCCCAGGCCCGGCGCAGGGTCGCGCGCTGGTCCTCCGGCAGGTAGGCCGCCGCCTGTTCCAGCGCGCGCACGTAGTCCGGCACCGCGTCGGGCGCGATGGCGGGCGTGGCGTGGGCAGGATCGGCCGGCGGGGTCATGGCCTCCAGCCTACGGCGGGAACGGGGAACAGGGAAGGAACGCGGCGCCCCGGCAGCGGCCCCGGAAACGCGAACGGCCCCGTTCCCGGGGCCGTCTTCGGCGCCTTGCGGCGGCGGGCCTGGCGGCCTCAGTCGTCGTTGCGCGACATGTCGTCGTCGGCGACGACCTCGGCGGCGGCCCATTCCAGCGCCTCGCGCTCCTTGCGCTCGCGCTCGGCCTTCTCCACCGCGTCGATGTAGTCGGTGTCGATCTGGCGGGCGGCGATCTCGCGCAGCGCCAACACCGTCGGCTTGTCGTTGGCTTCGGTGTTGTCCAGCCGCGGCTCGACGCCGTTGGCCAGCTGGCGCGCTCGCTTGGCGGCCATCATGACGAGCTCGAAGCGGTTGTCGACCACCTGCAGGCAGTCTTCGACGGTAATGCGGGCCATTGGGGCTCCCGGCGGCGCTGGGCCGGCCGTATCGGTTACGAGAGGACCGCGGATTCTAGGGCAAGACCCCGCCGAACGCAAGCATTTCCAGCGAAATCAGGTGCTTGCGTCGCCCCCGCCGCGCAGCAAGCCCTCGATCAGGGCGGCGTGCCTGGCCTCCTGCTCCGGCCGCCGCAGGCGGCTGGCCCGGAACACGGCGCACATCTCGTCCACGGCCGTGTCGAACACTTCGTTCACGATCACGTAGTCGAACTCGGCGTAGTGCGACATCTCCTCGCGCGCCGCGGCCAGCCGGCGGACGATGACTTCCTCGCTGTCCTGGCCCCGGGCGCGCATGCGCTGCTCCAGCGCCTCGCGCGACGGCGGCAGGATGAACACGCTGACCGCGCCCGGGATCCGCTCGCGCACCTGGCGCGCGCCCTGCCAGTCGATCTCCAGCAGCACGTCGCGGCCGGCCGCCAGTTGCGGCTCGACCGACTGCCGCGCCGTGCCCTTCCAGTCGCCGTGCACGCGCGCGTGCTCGAAGAAGTCGCCCGCCGCGACCATGCGTTCGAATTCCCCCGCGCTGACGAAGTTGTAGTGCTCGGCATGGCGCTCGCCCGGGCGCGGCGCGCGCGAGGTGAACGAGATCGACAGGCGGATGTTCGGATCGCGCGCCAGGCACGCGTTGACGATGCTCGACTTCCCGGCGCCCGACGGCGCGGCCACGATGAAGAGGGTTCCGCGCATCGTCGTCACTCGATGTTCTGCGCCTGCTCGCGCACCTGGTCGATCAGCACCTTGAGCTCGACCGACGCGGCGGACGTGCGCGCATCGACCGACTTGGAGCCGAGGGTGTTGGCCTCGCGGTTGAATTCCTGCAGCAGGAAGTCGAGGCGCCGGCCGACCGGCGCGTCCGCCGCGAGCACGCGGCGCAGCTCGGCGACGTGGCTGCCGAGGCGGTCGAGCTCCTCGTCGACGTCGAGCTTCTGCAGCCACAACACCAGTTCCTGCTCGACCCGGCCCGGGTCGGCCGGCTGCGACAGTTCGGCCAGCCGCGCTTCCAGCTTCTGCCGCTGCCCGGCGCGGATCGCCGGGAGCATGCCGCGCACCTCGGCGGCGACGCGCTCGATGCCCTGCACGCGCTCGGCGATCGCGGCCGCCAGTGCGGAACCCTCGCGTTCGCGCGCGGCGACGAAACCGTCCAGCACGTCGTCCAGCAGCGACAGCGCCGCCGCCTGCAGCGCCTGCGGATCGGCGCCGCGCCCGGCGAGCACGCCGGGGAACTGCAGCAGCGCGGTGAATTCGGTGCGCAGCGTCGGGAATTTCGCGTCCAGCGCCTGCGCCAGCGCGGCGAGCCGACCGACCAGGGCGTCATCCACGGCCAGCGCTTCGCCGGTCTCCGGCGCGCGCAACCGCAGCGTGACGTCCACCTTGCCGCGGCTGGTGCGCGCGGCGACGCGCTCGCGGATCGCGGGCTCCAGCGCGCGCAGTTCCTCCGGCAGGCGCACGCCGACCTCCAGGAAGCGGTGGTTCACGGCGCGCACTTCGCAGCCCAGGGTGCCGTCGGGGCCGGCGCGTTCGCCGGAGGCGAAGGCGGTCATGCTACGGATCATGCGGCGGGCGGCTCGCGGCTGGGCACGGGACGGGAGTATGCCACCCCGGCGC
>DASTWT010000117.1:0-13428 GCA_035765815.1 Luteimonas sp.
CTTCAGCACCGTCGACTTGCCCGCGCCGTTCAGGCCGAGCAGGCCGATCTTGGCGCCCGGGAAGAACGACAGCGAGATGTCCTTGATGATCTGGCGCTTCGGCGGGACCGTCTTGGACACGCCGTTCATGGTGTAGATGTATTGCATCGGGGCCTCACGGAGGTGCGGGCCGCGCGGGCGCCGCAGGTAGGCGAGCGGCGGCGCCTGCGCAGGTCAGGGCCGCGGACGGACTCGGGATGCCGCGATTATAGCGCCAGCGCCCCTGCCTTCCGGTGACCGCGGCAGGCGGGAAGGGCTCCCGGCGAGGCCGGCGCGGGCGTCGCCGCCGCCGGGCCCGGCGCCCGCCCGCGGGGGAATCGCGGGGCCCTGCGGGCTACAATCCGCCGATCCCCCAAGTGCCCCGGAGTGCTCCCCGATGTTCCCGCGCGACGCCCGCATCGAAGGCTACGACCCCGAACTCGCCCAGGCCATCGCCGACGAGCGCCGCCGCCAGGAAGACCACGTCGAGCTGATCGCCAGCGAGAACTACGCCAGCCCGCGGGTGATGGAAGCGCAGGGCAGCGTGCTGACCAACAAGTACGCCGAGGGCTACCCGGGCAAGCGCTACTACGGCGGCTGCGAGTACGTCGACGTCGCCGAGCAGCTGGCGATCGACCGCTGCAAGCAGCTGTTCGGCGCCGACTACGCGAACGTGCAGCCGCATTCGGGCTCGCAGGCCAACCAGGCCGTGTACCTCGCGCTGCTTTCGCCGGGGGACAAAATCCTGGGCATGTCGCTGGCGCACGGCGGCCACCTCACCCACGGCGCCAAGGTCAACATCAGCGGCAAACTCTTCGACGCTGTGCAGTACGGCGTCGACGACCAGGGCCTGATCGACTACGACGAAGTCGAGCGCCTCGCGCTCGAGCACAAGCCGAAGATGGTCGTCGCCGGCTTCTCCGCCTATTCGCAGGTGGTCGACTGGGCACGCTTCCGCGCGATCGCCGACAAGGTGGGCGCGTACCTGTTCGTCGACATGGCGCACGTCGCCGGCCTCGTGGCCGCGGGCGTTTATCCGAACCCGGTGCCGCACGCGCACGTCGTCACCTCGACCACGCACAAGACGCTGCGCGGCCCGCGCGGCGGCATCATCGTCGCCAGCCGCGCGGCGATGGGCGACGCCGCGGAGGAGATCGAGAAGAAGCTGCAGTCGATCGTGTTCCCCGGCATCCAGGGCGGCCCGCTGATGCACGTGATCGCGGCCAAGGCGGTCGCGTTCAAGGAGGCGCTGGAGCCCGACTTCAAGGCCTACCAGGAACAGGTGGTGAAGAACGCGCAGGCGATGGCGAAGACGATCATCGCGCGCGGCTACAAGATCGTGTCCGGCGGCACGCAGAACCACCTGATGCTGGTCGACATGATCGGCAAGAACATCACCGGCAAGGACGCGGAAGCCGCGCTCGGCCGCGCCCACATCACCGTCAACAAGAACGCGGTGCCGAACGACCCGCAGAAGCCCTTCGTCACCTCGGGCCTGCGCATCGGCACGCCGGCGGTCACGACCCGAGGCTACAGGGAGCCGGACTGCGTGGCGCTGGCCAACTGGATCTGCGACGTGCTCGACAAGCCGAACGACGGCAACGTGATCGCCGGCGTGCGCGACAACGTCACGAAGCAGTGCGCGCAGTTCCCGGTGTACGGCTGACGGCCGGCGGATGCACTGCCCGTTCTGCCAGCACGCAGACACCCGCGTCATCGACTCGCGCGTCAGCGAGGACGGCGCGCAGATCCGCCGCCGGCGCGAATGCGAGGCCTGCGGCGAGCGCTTCAGCACGCTGGAGACGATCGAGCTCAAGCTGCCGGCGATCGTGAAGAGCGACGGCCGCCGCGACGTGTTCGACGCGCGCAAGCTGCGCCAGGGCTTCGACCGCGCGCTCCAGAAGCGGCCGGTGTCCGAGGAGCAGATCGAGGCGGCGGTGCGCGCGGTCGTGCACCAGCTGCGCATGACCACCGAGCGCGAGATCGCGTCGCGCCGCGTCGGCGAGTTCGTGATGGCCGAGCTGCGCAAGCTCGACCACGTCGGCTACGTGCGCTTCGCCTCGGTCTACCGCTCGTTCGAGGACGTGGCCGACTTCCGCGAGGAGCTCGACCGCCTCGAGCGCGACCTCCCGGGCGAAGGCCAGCTGCCGTTGCTCGGCGCGGACGTCGTGCCCATCGACCGGCACCACGAAAAGAAGAAGAAATGAGCCAATCCCCAGACGGCGGCCGGCCGGCGTTCACCGCCCTCGACCACGCGATGATGGCGCGCGCGCTGCGGCTCGCCGCGCGCGGCGTGTTCACGACGAAGCCGAACCCCATGGTCGGCTGCGTGATCGTGCGCGATGGCGAAGTCGTCGGCGAAGGCTGGCACGAGCGCGCCGGCGGCCCGCACGCCGAGGTGTTCGCGCTGGAGGGCGCGCGCGAGCGGGCCCGCGGCGCCACCGCCTACGTCTCGCTGGAGCCGTGCTCGCACACCGGCAGGACCGGCCCCTGCGCCGACGCGCTGGTCGCGGCCGGCGTGGCGCGCGTCGTCGGCGCGATGCGCGATCCCAACCCGAAGGTCGACGGCGGCGGCTACCAGCGCCTGCGCGAAGCCGGGCTGCAGGTGGACGAAGGCCTGATGGAAGCGCAGGCGCGCGAGCTCAACCGCGGCTTCCTGTCGCGGATCGAGCGCGGCCGTCCCTGGCTGCGGGTCAAGCTCGCGACCAGCCTCGACGGCCGCAGCGCGCTCGCCTCCGGCGATTCCAAATGGATCAGCGGCGAGCCCGCGCGCCGCGACGTCCAGCGCTGGCGCGCGCGGGCCGGCGCGCTGCTCACCGGCGCCGGCACGGTGCTGGTCGACGATCCGCACCTGACCGTGCGCCTGGCGCCCGGCGAAGACGGCAAGCCGGTGCCCTTCGAGCCGCCGCTGCGCGTGGTCCTCGACCCGGGCCTGGCGACGGTCGCGCGCGGCCACATCCGCGAGGGCGATGCGCCGACGCTGTACCTGCACGCCCCCGACGCGCGCATGCCGCGCGGCGTCGAGGCCCAGCACGCGCACGTGGCGGTCAATGCCGGCCTGTTCGACCTGCACGCGGTGCTCGCGCTGCTGGCCGGGCGCGGCGTCAACGAGGTCCAGCTCGAAGCCGGCGCCACGCTGGCCGGCGCGTTCCTCGCCGCCGGGCTCGTCGACGAGCTGCTGCTGTACGTGGCGCCGGTGATCCTCGGCGAGCGCGCGCGGCCGCTGTTCGAGGGCCTGCACATCGACGCGATGACCGAACGCCTGGGCATGCGCATCGTCGAGACCCGCCGCATCGGCGCCGACGTGCGCGTGCTGCTGCGGCCGGAAACGGCCCCGGGCGCGGTACCGGCCGTGCCGGCGACGCCGCGCGCCCCGGCGGACTAGCGGGGCATGGCTTCGCCCGTCGCCGCCTTCCCCGATCATTTCTCCGCGGTCGCCGCGGAATACGCCCGCGCGCGCCCGGAATATCCGCCGGCGCTGTACGACTGGATCGCCGCGATCGCGCCCGCCGACCGCCTGCTGTGGGAAGCCGGATGCGGCAGCGGCCAGGCCACGCGCGGGCTCGCCCGGCGCTTCGACCGCGTGCACGCCGCCGATCCGAGCGCGGCGCAGGTCGCGCAGGCGGGGCTTGCGTGGCCGGACAAGCCGGCGAACGTCGCGTTCGCGGTCGAGCCCGGCGAACGCTGCAGCCTCCCCGACGCGAGCGCCGACGCGGTGTGCGTGGCCCAGGCGCTGCACTGGTTCGACCTGCCCGCGTTCTTCGCCGAGTGCGCGCGGGTGCTGAAGCCCGGCGGCGTGCTCGTCGCCTGGGGCTACCAGGACATCGTGATGCCCGACCGCGCGCTCGCGGAGGCGAACGACGCGCTGCAGGACGCGATCCGCGCGTACTGGCCGCCGCAGCGGGCATTGATCGACGAAGCGTACGCCGGCCTCGAGTGGCCGTTCCCGGCGATCCGCGCGCCCGCGTTCGAGTTGCGGGCGCAATGGACCCTGCCGCGGCTGCTCGGCTACTTCTCCAGCTATTCGGCGACGCAACGTTTTCGCGCCGACCAGGGCACCGACCCCGTGGCCATGCATGCCCCGGCCATCGCCCAGGCCTGGGGCGACCCGGCGGCGATGCGCGAGGTGCGATGGCCGTTGTTCGTGCATGCCCGGAGGAAGCCCTGCTGATGTTCACCGGACTGATCGAAGGCGTCGGTCGGCTCGACGCGCGCGACGCGCGCGGCGGCGACGCGCGCCTGCGGATCGCCGCCGGCACGCTGCCGTTCGACGGCGTCGCGCTGGGCGAGAGCATCGCCGTCAACGGCGTGTGCCTGACCGTGGTCGCGTTCGACGGGCACGGCTTCGAGGCCGACGCGTCCAACGAGACGCTCGCGCTCACCACGCTCGGCGCGCTGCCGGTCGGCCATCCGCTCAACCTCGAGCGCGCGATGCGCCCGGACGACCGGCTCGGCGGCCACCTGGTCAGCGGCCACGTCGACGGCGTCGGCCGCGTGCTCGCGGTCGAACCCGACGCGCGCGCGCAACGCTGGCGCTTCGCCGCGCCGGCCGCGCTGCTGCGCTACGTCGCGCAGAAGGGTTCGATCTGCGTCGACGGCGTGAGCCTGACCGTCAATGCCGTCGACGCCGCCGGCTTCGAAGTCGCGCTGATCCCGCATACCGTCGCCCACACCGCCTTCGCCGCGACCGCGGCGGGCGACCCGGTCAACCTCGAAGTCGACCTGGTCGCCCGCTACGTGGAGCGCCTGCTGTCGGCCGGCACGCCGTCGGCCGGCACGCCATCCACCGGAACGCCCACGCCATGAGCTTCGCCCCGATCCACGAACTGCTCGACGAGATCCGCGCCGGCCGCATGGTCGTGATCGTGGACGACGAGGACCGCGAGAACGAGGGCGACCTGATCATGGCCGCCGAACTCGTGCGGCCGCAGGACGTCAACTTCATGGTCACGCACGCGCGCGGCCTGGTCTGCCTGTCGCTCACGCGCGAACGCTGCCGCCAGCTCGGCCTGCCGCCGATGGTGCGCGACAACACCTCGCCCCACGGCACCAACTTCACCGTGTCGATCGAGGCCGCCGAGGGCGTCACCACCGGCATCAGCGCCTACGACCGCGCCCACACCGTGCGCACCGCGGTGCGACCGGACGCGAGTGCCGCCGACCTGTCGCAGCCGGGCCACATCTTCCCGCTGCAGGCGCAGCCGGGCGGCGTGCTCGCGCGCGCCGGGCACACCGAGGCGGCGAGCGACCTGGCGCTGCTCGCCGGGCTCGAGCCGGCCGGCGTGCTGGTGGAGATCCTCAACGCCGACGGCTCGATGGCGCGCCGCCCGCAGCTCGAGGTCTTCGCGCGCGAGCACGGCCTGAAGATCGGCTCGATCGAGGACCTGATCCGGCATCGCCTCGCCACCGAGCACACCGTGGAGCGCGTGGACGCGCGCGACATCGAGACCGCGCACGGCCCGTTCCGCCTGCACAGCTACCGCGACCGGCTCGGCCACGGCCTGCACTTCGCGCTGGTGCGTGGCACGCCCGATCCCGCCTCGCCCGCGCTCGTGCGCGTGCAGATGCTCAACCCGCTGGCCGACGCGCTGCATTGGCGCCGCGCCGACTTCGGCCCGGCGGTCGGCGACGTGCTCGCCGCGATCGCGCGCGAAGGCGCCGGCGCGCTGGTGCTGCTGGGCGAGCCGCCGCGCAGCGCCGCCGACGAGGCCGAGGCGCTCCTCGCGCGGATCCGCCGGCCGCACGACGCCACGGCCGCCGCGGCGTCGCCGGAGGCGGCCGGCCGCGCCGGCGCGCTCGCCGAGTGGCGCCGCAACGGCGCCGGCAGCCAGATCCTCGCCGACCTCGGCTACGGCAGGCTGCGCGTGCTCGGCACGCCGCGCCGCCAGGTCGGCCTCGCCGGCTACGGCCTCGAAGTGGTCGAGTACCTCGCGCCCTGAACGGCGCCGGGGCGGGGCGCGGTAAACTGTGGGGCCCGAACACGGATGCCCCGGCACCCATGGCCCACTACGAAGGCGACCTGCGGCCCGCGCCCGGCGCCCGCTTCGCCATCCTCGCCAGCCGCTGGAACCCGCGCATCACCGATGCGCTGGTCGCCGGAGCGCGCAAGGCCTTCGCCGACAACGGCGTGGCGGAGGACGCGATCGACGTGGTCCGCGTGCCCGGCGCGTGGGAGCTGCCGCTGGCGGCCGCCCGCATCGGCGCGGCCGGCACCCATGCGGCGATCGTCGCGCTCGGCTGCATCGTCCGCGGCGACACCCGCCACTACGAGCACGTCGCCGACGGTTGCGCCGAAGGGCTGATGCGCGTCGCGCTCGACCATGGCCTGCCGGTGTGCAACGGCGTGCTCGCGGTCGAGGACCACGCGCACGCGGTGGCGCGCGCCGGCGGCAGCCACGGCAACAAGGGCGAAGAGTGCGCCCTGGTCGCGATCGAGATGGCGCACCTGCTGCACGCGCTGCCGGCGGCGACGGCGGGAGCGGCCCGATGAACCGGCACCGCGGCGACGGCATCGACCCGGTCGCGCGTTCGCGCGCGCGCCGGCGCGCGCTGCAGGCGGTGTACGCCTGGCAGGTCTCGGGCGGCAACGTGCGCGACGTGATCGCGCAGTTCGCGCACGAGCAGGCGCGCGAGGTCGCGGACCTCGCCTATTTCGAGGACCTGGTGCGCGGCGTGCTCGCGCGCAGCGCCGAGCTCGACGCCGCGCTCGCGGCCCACGTCGACCGCGACGTCGCCCAGGTCGACCAGATCGAGCGCGCGGTGCTGCGCATCGCCGCCTACGAACTGCTGCACCGCCCCGACGTGCCGTACCGCGTCGTGATCAACGAAGCGATCGACACCGCCAAGCGCTTCGGCTCCGAACATGGCCACGCCTACGTCAACGGCGTGCTCGACAAGGCGGCCGCCGAATGGCGCGCGCCCGAGGTGGCGGCGGCGCGGCGCACGCCGTGACGCGGCCCTCGGTCGAACGGGCGCGGGCGTGGAATTCGAACTGATCGAACGCATCCGCCGCCGCGCCGCCGCGCGGGGCGACGTGGTCCTGGGCATCGGCGACGACGCCGCGCTGCTCGCGCCGCCCGCGGGGATGCTGCTCGCGGTCGCGACCGACACGCTCAACGTCGACGTGCATTTCCCCGGCGGGACCGCCGCCGCCGACATCGGCTGGAAGGCGCTCGCGGTGAACCTCTCCGACCTGGCCGCGATGGGCGCCCGACCGGCCTGGGCGTCGCTGTCGCTGTCGCTGCCGCATGCCGACGCCGCATGGGTGGACGCCTTCCTCGACGGCTTCCTCGAGCTCGCGGCGCGCCACGGCGTCGCGCTCGTCGGCGGCGACACCACGCGCGGGCCGCTGTCGGTGTGCGTGACGATCCACGGCTTCGTCGCGCCGGGCGCCGCGTTGCGCCGCGCCGGCGCGCGCGCCGGCGACGACGTCTGGGTGACCGGCAGCCTCGGCGACGCCGCGGCCGCGCTGGTGCAATGGCGCGCCGGCGGCGCCGCGGATCCCGGCTTGCGCGCGCGCCTGGACCGGCCGGAACCGCGCGTCGATGCGGGCGCGGGCCTCGCATCGGGCATCGCCACCTCGGCCATCGACGTGTCCGACGGCCTGCTCGCCGACCTCGGCCACGTCTGCGCAGCCGGCGCCGTCGGCGCGGAAATCGAGCTCGCGGCGCTGCCGGCATCCGATGCGCTCGCGGCGCGCTTCGACGCCGAGGCGCGTCGCGCGCTGCAGGCGACCGGCGGCGACGACTACGAGCTTTGCTTCACCGCGCCGCCGTCGCAGCGCGAGGCCATCGACGCGCTCGCCGTGCGCTGCGCGACGCCGATGGCGCGCATCGGCCGCATCGTCGCCGGCGACCGCGTGCGCGCGCTGCTGCCCGACGGCGGCGCGTGGACCGCGCCGCGCGCCGGCCACGAGCATTTCGCATAGCGGTCGGTCCCGCGCCGGGGCGGACAAGGCACCCCGCGATCGGCGCACCTACGGCGGCAGCAGCTTGCCCGGGTTGAGGATGCCGTCGGGATCGAACACCGCCTTGAGCTGGCGCATCAGCGCGAGCGCGCCCGCGTCCACCGCCGAGGCCATGAAGTCGCGTTTCGCCAGGCCGATGCCGTGCTCGCCCGACAGCGTGCCGCCGAGCCCGACCGCGAGCGCGAACACGCGCGCCAGCGCCCCGTTCGCCGCATCCGCCTGCGCGGCGTCGGTCGGGTCGTACAGGATGTTGACGTGCAGGTTGCCATTGCCCGCATGCCCGAACGCGACCAACGGCAGGCCGCACTCGCGCGAGATCGCGCCGACGCCGGCGACGAGGTCCGGGATGCGCGACACCGGCACCACCACGTCTTCGTTGATCTTGCCCGGCGCCAGCGTGCGCAGCGCCGGCGACAGCGCCTTGCGCGCGGCCCACAGGCGTTCGCGCGCGGCGTCGTCGCCGGCTTCGTCGATCGCGAGCAGACCGTCGCCCGATGCCGCCTCCGTGAGCGCGCGCACCGCCGCCGGCAGCGTGTCGGGCTCGCCGTCCGCTTCGATCATCAGCAGCGCGCCCGCGCCGGCGGGCAGGTCGGCGCCACCGACGTCGCGCGCCAGGCGCACGCAGTCGCCGTCCATGAACTCGAGCATCGAAGGCGTCACCGGTTGCGCCATCAGCCGCGCGACCGCCGCCGCGGCCGCGGCCACGTCGCGGTACACCGCGCGCAGCGAGCGCCGCGCGCGCGGCAGCGGCGACAGCCGGAGCGTCGCTTCGACGATCACCGCGAGCGTGCCTTCGCTGCCGACCAGCAGGCGCTGCAGGTCGTAGCCCGACGAGCCCTTGGTGGTGGCGGTGCCGCAACGCACGAGCTCGCCGGCGCCGGTGACCACGGTCAGCGCGAGCACGTTGTCGCGGCTCGCGCCGTACTTCACCGCGCGCGGGCCGCCCGCGTTGCAGGCGAGGTTGCCGCCGATGGTGGCGTAGTCCGCGCTGGTCGGATCCGGCGGCCAGAACAGGCCGTGCGGGCGCAGCGCGCGCTGCAGGTCGCCGTTGAGCGCGCCCGGCTCGACCACGGCGCAGCGGTCGCCGGCGCGGATGTCGAGGATGCGCGACATGCGCTCGAACGACGCGACCACGCCGCCGGCGGCCGGCACGCTCGCGCCGGTGGTGTTGGTGCCGCGGCCGCGCGCGACCAGCGGCACGCGGTGAACGCGGCAGGCCCGCACCAGCGCCAGCACCTGCGCCGCTTCGGTCGGCAGCGCGACCGCATCGGGCAGGGCGAGGCGCCGCGAGTTGTCGTAGCCGTAGGCCAGGCGCTCCGATTCCCCGGCGAGCCAGCCGTCGCCATCGCCGAACAGCGCCGCCATCTCCTTGCGGAAGCCGTCTGGCAGCGCCACCTCATTCCCCCGCGCGGAACGCGTCGCGGATCCAGCGCAGGCGCGGCGCGGCGGCATCGCCGTCGGCCTCGACCACGTCGAAGCGGCAATGCGCGTCGTCGAGGCCGCGGCGGTGCAGGAACAGCATCGCCGCGCGCTCCAGGCGCCGGCGCTTGCCGGAGTCGATCGACTCCGCGCCGCCGCCGTGGCGCGCGTCGCCGCGATACCGGACTTCGACGAACACGACCACGTCGCCGTCGCGATCGCGATCGAGCATCACCAGGTCGAGTTCGCCGCCGCGGAAGGCGGCGTTGGCGGCGAGCGGGCGCAGCCCGGCGGCCGCGAGTTCGCGCCGGGCCGCGGCTTCGACGCCGAAGCCGCGCGCGCGCCGGTCGATGCGGTCAGCCGCCGCCATCGCCCAGCGGCACCGTGCCGTCGCCGCTCCACGTGGACCAGGCCGGCGTGCGCACGATGTTGCCGAAGCCGTCCAGCCGCAGCTGTCCGGTCGCGCCGGGGACGCTGGCGTTCGGATCGCCGGCGAGGCGGTCGAGGTAGCCCACCAGCAGCCAGGCGTCGTAGCCGAACGCGAACAGCCGCTGCGCCGGGCCGCGCGCGCTGGCCAGCAGGGAGGCCGCGCTCGCGGCGGAAGGCAGGCCCGCGACGTCGTGGACCGTCCAGGCGTCGCTGGGGAAGGCGATGCCGTCCAGCGCGCGTTCGCCGTTGTCCTTCGCCGAAGCGGCGCCCAGCTGCGACGTGGCGACGCGCAGCGCGCCGCCCAGTCCCGCTGCCGACAGCTGCGGCCCGAGCACGCTGGCCTGCGATCCGCGCACGGCCAGGAACACGGCGTCGACGGCAGGCGCCGCGGCGCCGCCTTCGGCTTGTGCCGCCGCCGCGAGCGACGCCGTCATGTCCGTCGGCTCCGGCGCCACGGGCAGCACGGCGACCACCCGGCCACCGCGTTGTTCGTACTGTTCGCGGAACGCGGCCACGGCGCGCCGCATGCCGTCGTCGCCGTCGGCGAGCACCAGCGCGCGCATCGCGTTGCGCGCGACCAGGTATTCGGCGGCGGCGACGCCGTCGTCCTCCGGCGCGAGCGAGAAGCTTGCGCTGCCCGCGGGCGGCGCGACGCTGCCGCGATTGAGCGCGAGCACCGGCACTTGCAGGTCGCGACCGAACAGCCGCCCGACCTCGTCGCGGCCGAGCGGGCCGACGATGAAGTCCGCGCCCGCGGCCACCGCGCGGTCGTAGGCGGCTCCGACGCCGCCGGCGGTGTCGTAGAAGCCGATGTCGGGTCGCCGGCGATGTTCCGCGTAATAGCCGGCGAGGAAACCGTCGCGCACCGGCACGGCCGCGGTGGCGAGGCTGCCGGACAGCGGCAGCAGCACGGCCAGGTGCACGGGCGGGCGATAGCCGTCGCCCTCCGCGGCGGGACGGGCGGCGGTCGTGGCCTGGTTGCGGTCGAACGGCCGCGGCAGGGGCAGCCCGCGATTGAGCAGGGCACGGCCGGCGAAGTCGTACAGCGGGTCGCCTGCCGGCAGCGTGGCGGCGCTGCGCACGAGCGTCGCGTTGTCGAGCTGCGCGACGAGGCGATCGATGCGGGCGGCACTGGCCTGCCGTTCGGCGGCCGGCAGCGACGCGAGCGAGGCCGCGATCGCGCGGGCTTCGGAGAACGCGGGCGCGGACTGGGCCACGACCGGCCGTTGGACCGTGGTGGTCGCGCAACCGGCGAGCAGCGACGCCGCCGACAACAGGGCGAGGAGCGCGAGTCTCGGGGACATGACGTTCCAGAACGGGTGGCGCTTCGGCATCGCGGCGGCTTCCTGCGGACCGGTTACGATTCTACCCATGCGCGGAAGCCCGCGCGGGAGCGAGAATGCCAGTCAGCAACGCGGTCGGAGGGCCGGCGCCCGGCGTCCTTCACGTGGTCGCCACGCCGATCGGCAACCTCGGCGACCTGTCGGCGCGGGCCCTGCAGGTGCTGCGCGCGGTCGCGGCGGTCTGCGCGGAGGACACCCGCCACACGCGCCAGCTGCTCGCCCATTTCGGCATCGAGCGCCCGCTGCTCGCGCTGCACCAGCACAACGAGGACGCCGCGGCCGCGCCGCTCGTCGCGCGCCTGCTCGCCGGCGAGGACCTCGCGCTGGTCTCCGATGCAGGCACGCCGCTGGTGAGCGATCCGGGATTCCGCCTCGTGCGCGCCGCGCGCGCGGCCGGGGTGAAGGTCAGCCCGGTGCCGGGCCCCTGCGCCTTCGTCGCCGCGCTGAGCGTGGCCGGGCTGCCGAGCGACCGCTTCGCGTTCGAAGGCTTCCTGCCGGCGAAGGCGGCCGCGCGCCGCGAACGGCTCGCCGCGCTCGCCGGCGAGCCGCGCACGCTCGCGTTCTACGAATCGGCGCATCGCATCCAGGAGACGCTCGAGGACATGCGCGCCGCGTTCGGCGGCCAGCGCCGGGCCGTGCTGGCACGCGAGCTCACCAAATTGTTCGAAACCGTGCTCGACGGCGACCTGGCGGCGCTTTGCGAACGCGTGGCGGCCGATCCCGACCAGCGCCGCGGCGAGTTCGTGGTGCTGGTGCAGGGCGTCGGCGAGGACGCCGACGCCCGCGTCGCCGAGGGCCGCCGCATCTACGCGAAGCTGTGCGAGCACCTGCCGCCGTCCGCCGCCGCCCGCGTGGCCGCCGAGCTGAGCGGCGCGCCGCGCAAGGCCCTGTACGGTTCCGGACCCGCCGAGGCGGGCGACGGAGCGTAGCGGCGCGCGCAAGCGTAGAATTCGCCGCGGCGGAGCCGGCCAGACAGCCGCGTCATGCGTTTCGGCGCATGCCGAGGAAAGTCCGGGCTCCACAGGGCACGGTGCCAGGTAACGCCTGGGCGGCGCGAGCCGACGGAAAGTGCAACAGAAAGATACCGCCGAACGGCGTCGCGAGACGCGCGTGGCAAGGGTGAAATGGTGCGGTAAGAGCGCACCGCGAGCCTGGCAACAGGCCGGCACGGCAAACCCCACCGGGAGCAAGGCCGAATAGGGACCCCACGACGTGGCCCGCGTCAGGTCCGGGTTGGCTGCTCGAGCGTAGCGGCGACGCTGCGCCTAGAGGAATGGCTGTCCACGACAGAACCCGGCTTATCGGCCGGCTCCGCCACCTTCCCTCTGTTTCGCGCGCAGCGCGAAACAGAGGGAAGGTGGCGCGCCTTCTGCCCGGCGTCGCCGGGCAGAACCCAAGCCGCTGCGCGGCTCGGGTCCCGGCGCTTCATGCCGCCAGACCCCCATCGCGCTGCGCGCGATCGCCCCCTGACTCAGGGGGCCGGTTCCTCACCGGAGCGATGTCGCGACCTGACCGGAAGAGCGGAGCGGGTGCTGCGGTGCGGCAACGTGAATGCGAAGGGGGCGGAGGGGCGCATCGGCGTGAAGGCGGAACGTGACGAATCTCAAAATTTGAGATGAAACATGGGGTTGTGGATAAAGCTTTAACAAGTCTCTGAAGTTTGCTGCAAGTCTTTGACGCGCCTAGCGAATTTGCCCGCCGAAACTTGTTGACAACCCTCCGGGGCGCTCCTAAGGTGGCAGCTCGTGGGGAAACCGGGAAATTAGTGGTTTCTCTTGGATCGCAAACCCGCTTGAGACGGGGAAACGGGCAGGCATGTTCCAGGGCGAGACCGCCATCACCATCGACGACAAGGGCCGGCTGGCGATCCCGACCGCCTACCGCGACGCCGTCGCGCGCGCGTCCGGCAACCGCCTCGTCGTCACCTACAACCCGTTCGACGCGGGCTGCCTCTACATCTACCCGCACGACGTGTGGGAAAAGGTGCGCGACCAGGTCAACGCGCTGCCGCGCACGCGTGCCGTCAACCGCCAGCTGCAGCTCAAGCTCGTCGGCGCGGCGTGTTTCGTCGAGCCCGACGGCAGCGGCCGGATCTCGATTCCCGCATCGCAGCGCAGCGCGTGCGCGCTGGACAAGCGCGCGGTGCTGCTCGGCATGGGCGACAAGTTCGAATTGTGGAGCGAGCAGGCGCATCACGCGCAGATCCGGCAGACGCTCGGCGACGCCGACCTCGGCGACGACCTGCTCGAGCTG
>DASTWT010000118.1:0-5175 GCA_035765815.1 Luteimonas sp.
CGCGGCCACGGCCGCGGCATGCAGGGCATCGCCCGCCTCGACGCCGACGGCGACGGCCGCATCGCGCGCGCCGAACTCGCCGACCACGGCCGCATGGGCGACCGGCTGGTGCAGGACTTCGCTTCGATCGACGCCAACCGCGACGGCTACATCGTCCGCACCGAACTGCGCGCGTACGGCGAGCGCATGCGCCCGCAGCGCATGGCGAAGATGCAGCAGGCCTTCGTCCAGCGCTTCGCCGAAGCCGACCTCGACCACGACGGCAAGCTGAGCCGCACCGAGGCGTCGGAGAAGATGCCGCGGCTGCAGCAGCGCTTCGCGTGGCTGGACGACAACCGCGACGGCTTCCTCAGCCGCAGCGAGCTGCAGCCGGCGCCGTTCCGTCGCTGAGCGCTCAGAGCAGTTCGACGACGCGCCAGCCTTTCGGCGCGAGGTTGACCTCGTAGGTCTCGACGGTCGGCGTCGCGCCCGCTTCGGGCGTGCGCGCCAGGCTGATGCTGCCGGCGCCGTTGCCGGCGCCGGGACGCACGCGATAGTCGGTGATCGAAAGCCGCGGCACGTCCGCGGCGGGGCATTGCGACAGCGGGATCACCGGGCCCGGCGCCGCGGGCAGCGATGCCAGCAGCGCGGGAGAGGGATCATGGCCGTCGACGGAGAGGCAGACGGCTTCGTCGGCGCGCTCGGGCAACTCGCCCGCGAGCACGGCGACCGCCAGCGCATCGGGCGTCGCCGACACCCCTTCGGGCAACGCCGGTGCGACGCGTGCGACGGGCGCGGGCGAATGCGTGCCGGTGCGCAACTGCGAGAAGAACGCGAGCCCGATCACGATCGCGATCACCAGCAGCAGCCCGAGCTTGAGCCGGAACGCGCGCTTGCGGCCCGGATCGTCGCGCTCGGCGGGTTCCTCGCTGCGGAACGCGGGCAGCCGGTAACCGGTGTCGCTGCGCGTGCTGTCGAGCAGCCCGTGCGCGCGCAGCAGCGCGCGCGCCTTCGGTTGGTCCTCCGACTGCACCACCCACACGGCCGGCTGCGGCTCGGTGCGCGCCTGATCGCGGTAGCTGAAGTCGCCGCGCAGCGCGCCCTTGTACGAGCGCCCGTGCTGCAGCTTCACCTCGATGCCGGCGTCGCGCAGCAGCTGGGCGACGCGTTCGGCGTTCTCGAGGCGGGGACTGGTGAAGACCTGGCGCATCGCCGCCTCAATCCTTCTTCGGCACGTGGGCGGCGGCGGCCGCGTCGCTGACGACGCGGATCAGGCCCTCCTGCACCGCGCTGGCGACCAGGTGGCCGGCGCGGTCGTACACCAGGCCGCGCGCGAGGCCGCGGCCGCCCTGCGCGGTCGGGCTGTCGAGCGAGTACAGCAGCCATTCGTCCGCGCGGAACGGGCGATGGAACCACAGCGCGTGGTCGAGCGAGGCCATCTGCACGTTCGGCTGGTAGTAGCTGATGCCGTGCGGGAAGGTGGTCGTGCCGAGCAGGTGGAAGTCGCTGGCATAGGCGAGCAGCGCGCGGTGCAGCTCCGGCGCGTCGCCGACGCGCTGCGAGAGGCGGAACCACACCTGCTGGAATGGCGGTCGCTTCGGTGGCTTCAGCTCGTCGCGCGGGTAGACGTGGCGGAACTCGAACGGGCCCATCCGCGACAGCCAGCGCTGCACCTTGCTCGGCAGCTTCTCGAACACCTCCGGCGCCAGCTCGGGCGTCGGCTCGATGTCCTCGGGCATCGGCACTTCCGGCATCGACAGCTGGTGTTCGCCGCCGTCCTCGTGCTCGTGGAAGGACGCTGCGCAGAAGAAGATCACCTGCCCGTGCTGGATCGCGGTCACGCGCCGCACCGAGAAGCTGCCGCCGTCGCGGGTGCGGTCGACGTGGTAGACGATCGGCGCGTCGATGTCGCCGGCGCGCAGGAAATACGCATGCAGCGAATGCGCGTCGCGCGGTTGCGTCATGGTCTGCTGCGCGGCCGAGAGCGCCTGGCCGAGCACCTGCCCGCCGAACACGTACTTGGTGCCGATGTCGCGGCTCTGTCCGCGGAAGAGGTTGTCCTCCAGGCGCTCGAGCGAGAGCAGCTCGATGAGCTCGGAGACCGTGGATGCGGGGGAGGGCTGGGGCATCGGCGGATTATAGGGCGCGGCGCAGCGGCACCGCCGCGAGCACCGCCTCCCACGGGAACAGCGGGCCCGGGTCGCGCTTGCGCGCCACGGTCGCGGAGGGATCGTCGCTCGCCGGCACCCGCTCGCGGTCCAGGTCCTCGTGGCCGGCGATCTCGCGCAGCGCGGGCAGCGTCGCGCGCAGGTGGCCGAGCAGGGCGACCAGCGCGGCGACTTGCGCCTCCGGATAGGGTTCGCCCATCGACTGGTGCGCGGCGTCGAGCCAGCGCGGCCAGCGCCCGGTGTTGACCAGCTCGATGCCGACCGAGCGCGGATTCTGCCCGCGCACGTGGTGGGCGACGCGGTCCTCGGGGACCCAGCGATGGATCGCGCCGTCGCGGTCGATGTAGTAGTGGCCGCTGTTGCCGGTGCCGGAATCGGGATACAGCACGCGTTCGCCGTATTCGCGCGCGGTGGCGAGGTCGGGCAGCTCCGTGCAATGGATCACGACCAGTTCGACCTGCGCCAGCGGCCGCGCCTCCAGCCGCGCGACGTAGGGCAGGGGCGCATCGTGGACGCGCGGGGTCGCGGACGGCGGCGCGGGCGAAGGGGTGGTCATCGCGCGGATGCTAGCATCGCGCCCCGAGCCGCCGCCCCGGACCCGCCTCCCCATGAAGTTCTACGCCAGCTGCGGCAAGGGCCTGGAATACCTGCTCGCCGACGAACTGCAGGCGCTCGGCGCCGCGCGCGCCACCGCCGCGGTGGCCGGCGCGAACGCCGACGGCGGCCTCGCCGATGCGCAGCGCGCGCTGCTGTGGTCGCGCCTCGCGAGCCGCGTGTTGTGGCCGATCGCCGAGTTCGACTGCCCCGACGAGCACGCGCTGTACGCCGGCGCCGCCGCGATCGACTGGACCGCGCACCTCGATGCGGCGATGACCATCGCCGTCGACGCGCATGTGTCCGGCAGCGCGATCACCCACGCGCGCTATGCGGCGCAGCGACTCAAGGACGCGGTCGTCGACGTGCTGCGCGAGCGCAGCGGCGCGCGTCCCGACGTCGACGTGGAGGCCCCCGACGTGCGCCTGAACCTGGTCGTGCGCAAGGGCCGCGCGATCGTCTCGATCGACCTCGGCGGCGGCCCGATGCATCGCCGCGGCTGGCGCGTGGCCCAGGGCGAGGCGCCGATGAAGGAGACGCTGGCCGCCGCCGTGCTGCTGCGCGGCGCCTGGCCGCAGGTCTACGCCGACGGCGGCACGCTGCTCGACCCGATGTGCGGCAGCGGCTCGCTGCTGATCGAGGGCGCGTTGATGGCCGCCGACATCGCGCCGGGCCTGCTGCGCCACGGCACCGCGCCGCCGACGCGCTGGAAGGGCTTCGACGCCGCGGCATGGCAGGCGCTGCTCGCCGACGCGCGTGCGCGCGCCGAAGCGGGCCGCACCGCGCTGCGCCCCGCCTTCGACGGCAGCGACCTGGACCCGCACGCGATCCAGGCCGCGCGCCGCAACGCCGAAGCCGCAGGCGTCGCCGATGCGATCGCGCTCGAAGCGCGCGACGTGCGCGCGCTGCCCGAACGCCCGGAACCGCGCGGCCTCGTCGCCTGCAATCCCCCCTACGACGCGCGCCTCGCCGCCGATCCCGCGCTGTACCGGGCCGTCGGCGACGCGTTGCGCCGCGCCGCGCCCGGCTGGCGCGCGAGCCTGCTCTGCGGCGACGAAACGCTCGCCCGGGCGACCGGTTTGCGGGCGACGAAGACCTACCGGGTGTTCAACGGCGCGATCGAATGCACGCTGCTCGTCGCCGATCCGGTGGCGCCGCCGCAACGCGAACGCAGCGACGCGCCGGCCGCGCTGTCCGAAGGCGCGACGATGGTCGCCAACAGGCTGCGCAAGACCCTGCGCGCGACGAAGGCCTGGCGCGAACGCGAGGGCGTGTCGTGCTTCCGCGCCTACGACGCCGACATCCCCGAATACGCCGCCGCCATCGACGTCTACGCCGAGGCCGACGATCCCTCGCGCCTGTGGCTGCACGTGCAGGAATACGCCGCGCCGGCCGAGATCCCCGAGGCGATCGCGCGCCGCCGCCTCGGCGACCTGGCCGCCGCCGCGCGCGAAGTCTTCGCGCTGCCGCGCGAGCGCGTCGCGCTGAAGACGCGCGCGGTCGGCAAGGGCGGCAGCAAGTACGCCGGCGGATTCGACCGCCGCGGCGAATTCCTCGTCGTGCGCGAAGGCGATGCGCGCCTGCGCGTGAACCTGTTCGATTACCTGGACACCGGCCTGTTCCTCGACCATCGGCCGATGCGCCTGCGCATCGCGGAGGAAGCCGGCGACACCCGCTTCCTCAACCTCTTCGGCTACACCGGCGCCGCGACCGTGCACGCCGCGCTCGGCCGCGCCCGCGCGACGACCACGGTGGACCTCTCCGGCACCTATCTCGAGTGGTGCGCCGCCAACCTGCAGGAAAACGGCGTCGGCGGCAGCCGCCACCAGCTCGTGCAGGCCGACGCGCTGCAATGGCTGCGCGCGGATCGCGGCCAGTACGACCTGGTGTTCTGCGACCCGCCGACCTTTTCCAACTCCAAGCGCGTCGGCGACTTCGACATCCAGCGCGCGCACGTCGAGCTGCTGCGCGCCGCGGTCGAGCGGCTGGCGCCCGGCGGGGTCCTCTACTTCTCGAACAACTTCCGCCGCTTCCGCCTGGACGCCGACGCGATCGCGCAGTTCGCGCGCTGCGAGGACATCAGCGCGTCCACGCTCCCGCCCGATTTCGCCCGCAACCCGCGCATCCACCGCACCTGGCGCCTCAGCCGCTAGGGGCCCCTCGCTGCGGGGCTGGGCTCCGGAAGCGTGCGCGGAATTCCGGGGGACGCCGCAAGTACGTCCAGGTAGGCTCCGTGGCGGCATCCATGCCGCCAAGGCCCCCGGAATTCCACGCACGCTTCCGTCGCCTCGCACGCCGCCCAGTCCCGAAGCGAGAAGCCCCTAGCGAGGCAGCGTGCGGGCGGCGGCGATGGCGGCGATGCGGGCGCGGCGGAGCGCTTCGCCGAGCCTGGGGCCTTCGAGGCCTTCGGCGGCGACGTCGGCGGCGCGCACCG
>DASTWT010000119.1:0-3601 GCA_035765815.1 Luteimonas sp.
GGTTTCGGGGCCATGGACCAGGCTGTCGATCGCCGGGTTGAACGGCATCCAGCTGCCCGGCACGAGGCTGCCCAGCGCGCGGCCCACGATGTTCTTCCAGAACCAGCCGGCTTCCAGGTCGAACAGGTGCATCAGGTCGAACCAGGTGACGAAGATGCCGGCGAACACCGGGATCATGATCGCCCACAGGAACGGCTTGCTCTTCGCCCAGGCCGAGCACAGCATCAGCCAGCCGACGGTGGGCAGCGCCCAGGCCGCGTAGACCGGAACCATCGCGAGCAACCGGCCGGCGACCACGAGCGGATGCGACGGACCCCAGACCAGGGTGAGCGGGTTCCCGCCGTGCAGCAGCACCGCGCCGCTGATGACGACCAGGAAGCCGAGCATCGTCGCGAGCGCCGCGACCACCGCGATCGCCGGGGCGACCAGGATCGCGCTCGCCACCTTCGACAGCACGGTCTCGCCGTCGGACAGCGGCAGCGACTTCCAGAACAGCACGCTGCGGTCCTTGCGGTCGTCGTAGAGCGCACCGATGCAGTAGAAGAACAGCACGAACGCCAGGACGATGAACGGCCAGCTCGAGGCCATCAGCAGGCTGACGTCGACGCCCTTGCCGAGGTCGGCCAGCTGGCCGGCGTCCATCTCCCGGGTGAGCGCGCCCAGGTCGAGGCCGCTGAACCGGATGCTGTCGCCGTCGATGTTGAAGCTGCCGGTGGCGCGGCGCGCGGCCATCTCGCCGACGCCGAAGCCCATCACCGAGAGCAGCAGGAAGATCCCGCCGGCGACGAGCGGCGCCCAGAGGAAACCGCCCTTGTGCTCCCAGAACTCGCGGCGCAGCAGCAGCTTGAACTTGTGGGTGGGATGCGGCATCACTTTCGCGGGGGCGTTCATGCGTAGGTTCCCTTCATCGTGGCGACGAACAGGTCGGCCAGGCCCGGGGTGCGGGTTTCGCCGAGCGGGGCCAGCCGGTCGCGCGGCACGGAGTCGAAGAGCATCACGGTCTTGCCGAAGGGCAGGGCGCGCTCGTCGATCGGCTTGAGCTCGCGCGCGGCCTGCAGTTGCGCGGCGTCCACCAGGACCTCGACGTAGCGCTCGCCGACGGCTTCCATCGGCGCCGTGAGCACCATCTTCCCGTCGCGGATGAACATCACGTCGGTGAGGATGTGCTCGACCTCCTCGACCTGGTGGGTGGTGATCAGGATGGTCTTCTCCTCGTCGAAGTAGTCCTCCAGCAGGCGCTGGTAGAACTGCTTGCGGTAGAGGATGTCGAGGCCGAGCGTGGGCTCGTCGAGCACCAGAAGCTTCGCGTCGATCGCCATCACCAGGGCCAGGTGCAGCTGCACGATCATGCCCTTGGAAAGCTCGCGCACCCGCAGGTTCGGCTTGAGCTGGGTGTTGGCCAGGAAGCGCTCGCAGCGCGCGCGGTCGAAGCGCGGATGCACGCCGGCGACGAACTCGATCGCCTCGGACACGCGGATCCAGCGCGGCAGCACGGCGACGTCGGCGATGAAGCACACGTCGTTCATCAGGTCGTCGCGCTGGGTGCGCGGATCGCGGCCGAGCACGTCGAGCGAACCCTCGAACGGGATCAGGCCCAGGATCGCCTTGAGCGCGGTGGTCTTGCCGGCGCCGTTCGGGCCGATCAGGCCGACGATGCGTCCGGCGGGGATGGAGAAGTCGGCGTTGTCGAGCGCGACCTTGTTCCTGTAGGCCTTGCGCAGGCCGCGCGCGGTGACGACGTTGCGGGTGTCGGGCGCGTTCATCGCTTGCCTCCGTCGGCCTTGAGCAGGTCCTCGGCCATCAGGCCCAGGCGCTGGATGCGCTCGAGCACCAGCGGCCATTCCTCGGTGAGGAAGCGCTGGCGCTCGCTGGCGAGCAGCTTCTTCGATGCTTCTTCGGTCACGTACATGCCAAGTCCCCTGCGTTTCTCGACGAGCGCCTCGTCCGCCAGTTCCTGGTAGGCGCGCGACACGGTGATCGGGTTGAGCTGGTATTCGGCGGCGACCTGCCGCACGGAGGGCAATGCGTCGCCGGGCTTGAGTTCGCCCTCGAGCATCATCGCGATCACCCGCTCCTTGAGCTGGCGGTAGATCGGCGCGCCGTCGTTCCACTGGATCGGGCTCATCGCTCAGCTCCCGGTTGCGCGGCGCAGTCCCTGCGCGATGGAGAAGTAGGGCATCGCGATCGCGTTGCGGGCGCGGCGGGCGTGGCCGGCGTGCGGCGCGGCGGCATCGGCGCCCGCGTCGGCGGACACGTCCTGGTGGAGGTCCCCGTCCTGGGCGGCGGAAGCGACGTAGGCGGCGAAGTCCGGTTCGACCGGCCGCGGCGGCGCACCCGCCAGCAGCATCAGGCCGAACACCGCGGCGGTCGCCGAGAGCGCGGTCATCGTGTGCTGGAGCTTGCGGTTCATGGGTCAGGTCCTGCGCTGGGGTAACTGGTGTTGTATGCAACTATAACACCAAGACACGCCCGGTCAAGTGCCCGGCCCCCAACTGATGGCAGGGGTGGCCGGCGTTGCCGGCCCGGGGCCCGTCCCGCGACAATGGACGACCGATTCCCGCCCGGCGCCCCGCCGGCGACCACAGGAGCCCCCCGCATGACCTTGTCCGCGCGCGCCGCCGTCGCGCTTGCCCTCGTCGCCGCCGTCCTCGGCGCCGGCTTCGCCCGGCCCGCCTCCGCGCAGGACCGGACCCGCCTCGACAGCGACCGCGACAAGGCCAGCTACATGGTCGGCATGGACGTCGGCAAGTCGATCGCGCCGGTCGGCCCGGACCTCGACCTGGCCGCGCTGCAGCGCGCGATCGGCAATGCGATGCAGGGCAACAAGCCGCTGCTGCCGCAGGAAAAGGCGCAGGGCGTGGCCCAGGCGCTGATGGCGCGCGCGGCCGCACGCAGCGGCCAGGGCCCCGCCGGCGCGCCGCCGCCGCTGGCGAAGGACGAGGCGGCGTGGCTCGTCGGCGCCGACGTCGGCAGGCGGCTCGCGCCGATCGCCGGCGAGATCGACCTCGCGGTGATGATGCAGGGCCTGCGCGCGTCGCTCTCGGGCGCGAAACCGCTGCTCGACGAGGCCGAGGCCAACGCCGTGCGCACCGCGTTCTCCGAGCGCATCAGCGCGCAGATGCAGGCGCGCGCAGCCGAGGCGGGCCGCAGGAACGCGGCCGAAGGCGAGGCGTTCCTGGCGAAGAACAAGACCGCGAAGGGCGTGTTCTCCACGCCGTCCGGCCTGCAATACATGGTGCTGCGCCAGGGCAGCGGCCAGCGCCCCGGCCCGCACGACCGCGTGCGCGTGAACTATCGCGGCACGCTGCTGGACGGTACCGAGTTCGACAGTTCCTACGCGAAGGGCGCGCCGGCGGAGTTCGGCTTGGACCAGGTGATCCCGGGCTGGACCGAGGGCCTGGGCCTGATGCCGGTCGGCGCCAAGTACCGCTTCTGGATCCCGGCCGCACTGGGCTATGGCGCCACCGGCACGCCGGGCGGCCCGATCGGCCCGAACGCCACCCTGGTGTTCGACGTGGAACTGCTCGCGATCCCGTGATGACCCTGCGTTGAAGGCCGTTGCGCGACAGTGGCCCGCGATCCCCACAGGAGTTTGGCCCCA
>DASTWT010000120.1:0-8086 GCA_035765815.1 Luteimonas sp.
TGCCGCGGCGCTCCTGCGGGCTCGGCATGCCGCGGAAGGGCGTGCCGTTGAACGGCATGTCGGGGCCGAAGAAGCGGCGGAAGATCTCGGGCACGCCCGCGTCGTCGTCGGGGAAGCCGCCGCCGTCGTCCTTGTCCGCGCCGTCGTCCTTGCGGGCCGCATCGGCGGCGCGCGCCTTGCTGCCGTCGTAGACCGCCTCGACGTTGACCACGCCCGGGCCGACCGCGGCGACGAGGTTGGTGAAGTCGGGCAGGCCCTGCACCAGCTGCGGCGCGGGCGCGGCGGCGGGCTGCGACTGGGCCGTGGCCTGGGGCAGCACCACGGCGGTGGTGGCGGCGGCGGACACGACGGCGACGAGCGCCAGCGCACCGGCACGCGTGCGGAACGAACTGTTCATCGGGGGGAGGTCTCCTGGGCGTCCTGCGGCGCGGGCTGCCCGGCCGGGACGGTGCGGGGGCGGAAGGGATGGAAGGCGCCTTCCTGCGGCAGGTTGGGCTGCAGGTTGCCGTAGCCGACGTTGAACGCGCCGGCGTTGGGCAGCAGCGCGCGCGGCCACGGACGCGCGGCGACCACCTGCCCGGCAGGCGCGGGGGCGAACGGGTTGTCCGGGGAGACCGCGGCGGGCAGCGCGCTCGCCGGCAGCGGGCCGGCGGCGGCGACCGCGAACTGCGGCTGCGCGTCGAGCGCCGCGCGCGCGGCGCGGGTGGCGGCGGCGCGCTGCGCCTGGCCGCGCGAGGCCGTCGAGGTGCGGCGCGCGGCGGCGCGGCGCGGGACTTCGGCGACAGCGACGGCGGCCGCCAGCTGCGCCACCTGCTGCCCGGGCGCCTGCGGTGCCTGCGGCGCCGGCTGCGTGGGGGCGCCGTCGGGCGCGATGGTGGTGCCCGGAACGGCCGCCTGCGCGACCTGGGCCGCGGGCGCGGCGCCGTCGGCGTCGCCGCCGCTCGCGACGGGCGGCTGGCGCAGGGCGAAGAACGCGACCAGCGCCACCGATGCCGCCAGCGCCGCGCCCGGCACCCAGCCGCGACGCGACCGCGGCTCGCGGCGCGCCGGCGCGGCTTCGGCCGCGACCGCGACCGCGACGCGCGCGGAGAATCCGGCCGGCGCCAGCGCCGAGCCCTGCCCGCGCATCGCGTCGCCGATGGCCTGCCAGCGCGACACGCAGCCGGCGAGCGCGGCGTCGTGCTCGAGCCGGCGCTGCAGGAAGCGCGCCTCGTCCAGCGCCAGCTCGCCGTCGAACAGCGCCGAAAGCTGCTCCATCGTGTGGTCCAGGATCTTGTCTTGCGTGGTGTTCATCGCGTCACCCGTTCCGAAACCTCATCGCCGTCCAGCAACGGCTTCAACTCCTGCTCGATCGCCTCGCGCGCGCGGAAGATCCGCGAACGCACCGTGCCGATCGGGCAGTCCATCCGCGCCGCGATCTCCTCGTAGCTGAGGCCTTCGACCTCGCGCAGGGTGATCGCGGTGCGCAACTCCTCCGGCAGCGCTTCGACCGCACGCATGACCGTTTGTTCCATCTGCTGCCGCATCAGCTCCCGCTCGGGCGTGTCGTTGTCGCGCAGGCGCACGCCGGAGTCGTACTGCTCGGCGTCGGCGACGTCGATGTCGTCGGTGGGGGGCCTGCGGCCATTGGCGACCAGGTGGTTCTTGGCGGTGTTCACGGCGATCCGGTGCAACCAGGTATAGAACTGGGCATCCCCGCGGAAGCTGCCCAGCGCGCGATACGCGCGCAGGAACGCCTCCTGGGCCACGTCCTGGCATTCGCTCCAGTCCGGAACGTAGCGCCCGATCAGGGCGACGATCCGGTGCTGGTACTTGCGCACCAGCAGGTCGAATGCCTTGCTGTCGCCGCGCTGCACGCGCGCCACGAGCTCGTGGTCCATCTGCTGGGACGGCTCAACCTGGGCCATGGGACATCGTCGTCATACGGAAAGTTCCCCTCGTGGTCGGAGGGGTATGGGGGCGGCATTGACGGCAATCAAATGCCGCCCGGATGATACTCGGCTCCCATACCGCTCCGGATGGCCCAGATGGCGGACGAACGCGTCGGCACGGCTCCCCTCGCAGGCTTCGGCGGATTGCCGAGCTTCGACGGACTGCGTTTCCGGCACTGGCGGCTGGAGGCGCGCGCCGACGGGGTGATCGTGGTCTCCATCGACCGGCACGGCCAGGCGGTCAACGCGTTGTCCCAGGAGATGCTGTCCGAGCTGGACGCGTTGCTGGAGCGGCTGGCGATCGATCCGCCGCGCGGCGTGGTGTTCCGGTCGGCCAAGGCGACCGGCTTCGTCGCCGGCGCCGACGTCCGCGAGTTCCAGGAATTCGATGCGCGCGGCACGGTGAACGATGCGCTGTTCCGCGGCCAGCAGACGCTGCAGAAGCTCGCGGCCCTGCCCTGCCCGACGGTCGCGGCGATCCACGGCTACTGCATGGGCGGCGGCACCGAGCTCGCGCTGGCGTGCAGCCACCGCATCGCGAGCAACGACGCCTCGACGCGGATCGGGTTGCCCGAGGTCAAGCTCGGCATCTATCCCGGTTGGGGCGGCAGCGTGCGCCTGCCGCGGCTGGTCGGCGCGCCCGCGGCGATGGACATGATGCTGACCGGGCGCACGCTGTCGGCGAACGCGGCGCGCGCGATCGGGCTGGTGGACCGCGTGGTCGACCCGGCCGCGCTCGTCGATGCGGCGGCCGTGCTGGGGCTGAAGGGTTCGAAGCGGCCGCTGAAGCAGCGCGCGCTCGCCTGGATCACGAATGCGTGGCCGGTGCGGCAGCTGCTCGCGCCGATGCTGGTGAAGCAGGTCGCGCGCAAGGCGCCGCGCGCGCACTACCCGGCGCCCTATGCCCTCGTCGAGACCTGGCGGCGCGCCGGCGGCGGCATCCAGGCGCTGCTGTCGGCCGAGCGCAAGTCGGTGGCGAAGCTGGCGACCACGCCGACCGCACGCAACCTGATCCGCGTGTTCTTCCTGCAGGAACGGCTGAAGTCGCAGGGCTCCGGGGACAGCGGGATCTCGCGCGTGCACGTGGTCGGCGCCGGCGTGATGGGCGGCGACATCGCGGCGTGGTCCGCGTACAAGGGGTTCGAGGTGACGCTGTCGGATCGCGAGCAGCGTTTCATCGACGGCGCGCTGCAGCGCGCGCAGGCGCTGTTCGAGAAGAAGGTGAAGGACGCGGCGAAGCGGCCCGCGGTCGCGGCGCGCCTGCGCGGCGACCTCGCCGGCGACGGCGCGGCCGATGCGGACCTCGTCATCGAGGCGATCGTCGAGCGCGCCGACGCCAAGCGCGAGCTGTACGCCGCGGTCGAACCGCGCATGCGCGCCGATGCGCTCCTCACCACCAACACGTCCTCGATCCCGCTCGACGAACTGCGCGGGCACGTGCGGCGGCAGGCGCAGTTCGCCGGCCTGCACTACTTCAATCCGGTCGCGCTGATGCCGCTGGTCGAGATCGTGCGCCACGACGCGATGGCGGAGGAGACGCAGCGGCGGCTGGCGGCCTTCTGCAAGGCGCTGGGCAAGTTGCCGGTGCCGGTGGCGGGCACGCCGGGCTTCCTCGTCAACCGCGTGTTGTTCCCGTACATGCTCGAGGCGGCGACCGCGTACGCCGAAGGCATCCCCGGCGCGGCGATCGACCGCGCGGCGAAGAAGTTCGGCATGCCGATGGGCCCGATCGAGCTGATCGACACCGTCGGCCTGGACGTGGCCGCGGGCGTCGCGCAGGAGCTGTCGCCGTTCCTCGGGCTGCGCGTGCCGGCGGCGCTGGCGACGCCGCCCGAAGCCGGCAAGCGCGGCAAGAAGGACGGCCAGGGCCTCTACAAGTGGGTCGACGGCAAGCCGCAGAAGCCGGCGCTGCCGAAGGACTACGCCGCGCCTTCCGACCTCGAGGACCGGCTGGTGCTGCCGTTGCTGAACGAAGCCGTCGCCGCGCTGCACGACGGCGTGGTCGCCGACGCCGACCTGCTCGATGCCGGCGTGATCTTCGGCACCGGCTTCGCGCCGTTCCGCGGCGGCCCGATCCAGTACATCCGCGAAACCGGCGCACAGGCCCTGCTCGCGCGGCTGCGCGACCTCCAGGCGCGCCACGGCGATCGCTTCGCGCCGCGCCCGGGATGGGAGTCGGCGGTGCTGGCCTCGCCTGCACGTTCGTGAACGACGCGTGGAGGCGGGCTTCACCTGTGCCGTGCCAGCATCGGCTGCATGGCCGCACGCAACCGACTCCCGCCCTGGCATGAAATGGTCCGCGTCGCCGACGGGCGCGAACTGCTGATCCGACCGATCCGCCCCGACGACGCCGTGCCCCTGCGCGCGGGCTTCGCGTTGATGGAGCCGGGCGCGCTGCGCCATCGCTTCGACGAAGCGCTCAGTGCGAACGATGCCGAAGCGCCGTTGTCGGAGCAGGCCGCCGAGCGCCTGACCCATCCGGATCCGCGCCGCGAGTTCGCGATCGTCGCATCCGAACCGCTGCCGGCGGGCGAAGCGCTGATCGGCGCGGTGGCGCGGGTGGGCGTGGTCGACGACACGAAGCGCGGCGAGTTCGCGATCCTCGTCGGCCGCTTCATCGCCGGCATGGGCCTGGGCCGGCACCTGATGCGGCGGCTGGTGCGCTGGGCGCGCGGCAAGCAGCTCGAATCGCTGTACGGCGACGTCGCCGAGGACAACCAGCCGATGCTCGCGCTGGCGCAATCGCTCGGCTTCCGGCGCGAGGACGACGCGCCGGCCCCCGGTTTCGTGCGGGTCGTGCTCGACCTGAAGTGAGCGTGCCGGCAGAGCCGGCGGTAAAATGAGCGGTCCATGATCGCTCCCTTCCCCGCTCCACCGCTGCCCGGCGCCGGGCGGCCGCGCGCGTATTGGCGCGCGCCCGGCTCGGCGTCGGCGCTCGCCTGCGCCATTGCCGGCGCGGCGGGCGCGCACGCCGGCCCGCTGCTCGCGATCGCGCGCGACAACCACGCCGCGCACCAGCTCGAAGCCGACCTGCGCACGCTGCTCGCCGGTTCCGGCATCGACGTCGTGCCGTTCCCGGACTGGGAGACGCTGCCCTACGACCGCTTCAGCCCGCATCCGGAGATCGTCGGCCAGCGGCTCGCGGCGCTGATGGCGCTGCCGGCGCTCGCGCGCGGCGTGGTCGTGGTGCCGGTGCAGACGCTGCTGCAGCGCCTGCCGCCGGTGCGCTACGTCGCCGGCAGCAGCTTCGACGTGCGCACGGGCCGGCGCCTGGACCTGGACGCGGAGAAGCGCCGGCTCGAGTCGGCCGGCTACCGCAACGTGCCGCAGGTGCTCGACCCGGGCGACTTCGCGGTGCGCGGCGGGCTGCTCGACGTGTTCCCGATGGGCGCGGACGAACCGTTCCGCGTCGAGCTGCTCGACGACACGATCGACACGATCCGCGCGTTCGATCCGGAGAGCCAGCGCTCGCTCGATCGCGTGGAAGCGGTCCGGCTGCTGCCCGGCCGCGAGGTCCCGCTGGACGAGGCGGCCGCGCAGCGCGCGATGAACGCGCTGCGCGAGCGCTTCGACATCGACACGCGGCGCAGCGCGCTGTTCCAGGACCTGAAGGCAGGGGTCGCGCCGGCGGGCATCGAGTATTACCTGCCGCTGTTCTTCGACGACACGGCGACGCTGTTCGACTACCTGCCGGGAACGATGCTGCCGCTGCTGGGCGAAGGCGCGGGCGAGGCGGCCGACCAGTTCCATGCGCAGCTCGCGGAGCGTTACGAGCAGCATCGCCACGACATCGAGCGGCCGCTGCTGCCGCCCGCCGAGCTGTATCTGTCGCCGCAGCAGTTGCGCGAACGGCTCAACGACGGATCGCGGATCGAGGTGTGCGGCGCCGCGCATCCGCGCCATGCCGAAGCCGCGGCGCTGTCCGCGCACGCGGCCCCCGAGCTGCCGCTGGCGGCGAAGGATGCCGAGCCGGCGGCGGCGCTGAAGGCCTTCCTCGGCAGCTATCCGGGCCGCGTGCTGGTCGCGGCGGATTCCCCGGGGCGGCGCGAGGCGTTGCTCGAGGTGCTGCAGGCCGCGTCGCTGCAGCCGCGCACGCTCGCCGGCTTCGAGGCGTTCGCCGGGGGCGAAGCGCGCTTCGCGATCGCGGTGGCGCCGCTGGACGACGGCTTCTCGGTCGAGGCGCCGGCGTACGCGGTGCTCACCGAGCGCCAGCTGTTCCCGGAACGCGCGGCACAGGCGCGTCGCCGGCGCCGGGCGGGCCGCGAACCCGAAGCGATCATCCGCGACCTCGGCGAGCTGTCCGAAGGCGCGCCGATCGTGCACGAGGACCACGGCGTCGGCCGCTACCGCGGGCTGGTGACGCTCGAAGCCGGCGGCATGCCGGCCGAATACCTCGAGATCGAATACGCGAAGGGCGACCGCCTGTACGTGCCGGTCGCGCAGCTGCACCTCATCAACCGCTATTCCGGGGCATCACCGGAAACCGCGCCGCTGCACTCGCTGGGCGGCGAGCAGTGGACCAAGGCCAAGCGCAAGGCCGCCGAGAAGGTCCGCGACGTCGCCGCCGAGCTGCTGGAGATCCAGGCGAAGCGGCAGGCGCGCGCCGGCCTCGCCTTGCAGGTCGATCGCGCGATGTACGAGCCGTTCGCGGCCGCCTTCCCGTTCGAGGAGACGCCGGACCAGCACGCCGCGATCGAGGCGGTGATCCGCGACCTCGGCTCCTCGCAGCCGATGGACCGCGTGATCTGCGGCGACGTCGGCTTCGGCAAGACCGAGGTCGCGGTGCGCGCCGCGTTCGTCGCCGCCGCGGCCGGCAAGCAGGTCGCGGTGCTGGTGCCGACCACGCTGCTCGCCGAGCAGCACTACCGCAACTTCCGCGACCGCTTCGCCGACTGGCCGCTGCGCGTCGAGGTGCTGTCGCGCTTCAAGACGACGAAGGAGATCAAGGCCGAGCTAGACAAGCTGGCGGACGGGAAGATCGACGTCATCGTCGGCACGCACCGGCTGCTGCAGAAGGACGTGCGCTTCAAGGACCTCGGGCTGGTGATCGTCGACGAGGAGCAGCGCTTCGGCGTGCGCCAGAAGGAGGCGCTGAAGGCGCTGCGCGCGAACGTGCACCTGCTCACGCTCACGGCCACGCCCATCCCGCGCACGCTGAACATGGCGATGGCCGGGCTGCGCGACCTGTCGATCATCGCCACGCCGCCGGCGCACCGCATGGCGGTGCAGACCTTCGTGGTGCCGTGGGACGGCGCCCAGGTGCGCGAGGCCTTCCAGCGCGAGCTCTCGCGCGGCGGCCAGGTGTACTTCCTGCACAACGACGTCGAGTCGATCGGGCGCATGGAGCGCGAGCTGCACGAACTGGTGCCGGAGGCGCGCATCGGCGTCGCGCACGGCCAGATGCCGGAGCGCGAGCTCGAACGGGTGATGCTCGACTTCCACAAGCAGCGCACCAACACCCTGCTGTGCACGACGATCATCGAATCGGGCATCGACATCCCGAACGCGAACACCATCATCATGGACCGTGCCGACAAGCTCGGCCTGGCGCAGATGCACCAGCTGCGCGGCCGCGTCGGTCGCTCGCACCACCGCGCCTACGCGTATCTCGTCGTGCCGGACAAGCGCTCGATCACGAGCGATGCGCGCAAGCGCCTGGAAGCCATCGCCTCGATGGACGAGCTCGGCGCCGGCTTCACCCTGGCCACGCACGACCTGGAGATCCGCGGCGCCGGCGAGCTGCTCGGCGAGGACCAGAGCGGGCAGATGGCCGAGGTCGGCTTCAGCCTCTACACCGAGCTGCTGGAGCGCGCGGTCGCCTCGATCCGGCGCGGCGAGCTGCCCGACGTGGACGCGCCGGCCGCGCACGGCGCCGACGTGGAGCTGCACGTGCCGGCGCTGATCCCCGAGGACTACCTGCCCGACGTGCACACGCGCCTCACGCTGTACAAGCGCATCAGTTCCGCACGCGACGCCGGCGAGCTGCGCGAGCTGCAGGTCGAGATGATCGACCGCTTCGGCCTGCTGCCGGATCCGGCGAAGCACCTGTTCGCCATCGCCGAGCTGCGCCACGACGCCACGCGCCTGGGCATCCGCAAGCTGGACCTCGGGCCGAGCGGCGGCCGCGTGCAGTTCGAAGCCAAGCCGCGCGTCGA
>DASTWT010000121.1:0-5030 GCA_035765815.1 Luteimonas sp.
GCGCGACACCAGGCCGAGCGAATTGAAGCCGAACAGCACGCTGCCGCACAGCGTGTCCACGCCGCCGACCAGGGCTGCGTCGGCGATGCCCGCGTGGATCAGCCGTGCCGCCTGCGCGAACACCTTCGCGCTCGAGGAGCACGCGGTGGCGACGGTGACGCACGGACCGCGCAGGCCCGTGGCGGCCTGGACGAAGCCGCCGAGCGAGTGCGGTGTGTGCACCTGCGGCCGGCGCTGGTCCGGCGGGAACATGCCCTGTTCCGCGCCGTCGGCGCCCAGGCGCGCATACGCCTCCTCGGTCGCGCCGATGCTCGACGTCGACGTGCCCAGCACGATCGCGATGCGCGTCGCGGCGTGTCGCTGCCGCAGCAGCGCGATCGCGTCCAGCAGCCCGTCCTGCTGCAGCGCCAGCCAGGCCAGGCGGTTGTTGCGGCAGTCCCAGCCGGCCCACTGCGCGGGCAGCGGTGCGTCCTCCACGCCCCCGACCCGCCCGATCCAGGTCTCGAGCGGCGGCGCCGCCTCGAAATCGTTGCGCCGCAGTCCGCCCCGGCGCGCGCGCAGGGCATCGCGCTGCGCGTCGCAGCCGCGCCCCAGGGCGGTGGTGGCGGTGTAGGCGCGGATCGCGAGCGGCGGCAAGGGCGGCGGGTTCGTCGCGGGCGACAAGCGGGGGGATCCGTGTGAAGGCCGCATCGAGTATAGCCAGCGCCGCCGTGACGCCCGCGGAAAAGGGCGGGCCGCCCAAACCAATTGCACGGGTGCGCCCGGACCCCCGCTGCTAGCATGCCCGGACGGTGCGCCGTCCGCACCACGGGGATCCACGAATGCAGCCGAACTCCTCGCGGCGCCTGTCCGGCGCCCTCCTGGCCGTCCTCACCCTGGCCGCGGCGCCCGCCGCCTTCGCCGCCGGCCGCGTCCTCACCGACGCCGACTACGCGCGCGCCGAGCAGTTCCTGGGCACCAACGCGAGCCCGCTGGTGGACCACGCGGTGGTCCGCGTCACCTGGCTCGGCGACGACCGCTTCTGGTATCGCGACCACGACGCCGCCGGCGACCACTTCATGGTGATGGGCGTCGGCCAGGATGCGAAGCCCGCCGGCGCGTTCGACCAGGCCCGGCTCGCCGATGCGCTGTCGAAGGCCGGCGGCAAGCCGGTGACGGCCGACAAGCTGCCGGTCACCGACTTCACCGTCGCCGCCGACGGCGGCTACCGGATCGAAACCCGCGGCAAGGCCTACCTCTGCGACGCCGCGCTGAAGGCCTGCGCGGAAGACGTGGCCAAGGGCGGCGAAGAACCCGGGGTGCGCTCGCCCGACGGCAGGTCCGAAGCCTTCGTGCGCGACTGGAACCTGTGGGTGCGCGATGTCGCCACCGGCAAGGAGACCCAGCTGACGCACGACGGCACCACCGACTACGGCTACGCCACCGACAACGCCGGCTGGGTCCACAGCGATCGCGCGATCGTGCTGTGGTCGCCGGATTCGAAGCGCATCGCGACGTTCCAGCAGGACCAGCGCAAGACCGGCTCGATGACGCTCGTGTCGACCAAGGTCGGCCATCCCGACGTCGAGACCTGGAAGTACCCGTTCGTCGGCGACAAGGACATCACCATGATCGAGCGCGTCATCGTCGACGCGCCCTCGGGCAAGGTGCTGCGCCTGAAGATGGCGCCGGACCAGCACCGCTCCACCCAGTGCGACGACGTCAGCTGCTTCGGCGGCTGGGAGGACGTGCAGTGGGCGCCGGACGGGAAGACGCTCGCGTTCGTGTCCAGCTCGCGCGACCACAAGGATGCGTGGCTGAAGATCGCCGATACCGCGACCGGCGCGATCCGCGACGTGATGCACGAGCACGTGCCGACCTGGTTCGAGAGCGGCATCGACGCGATCAACTGGCGCTACCTCACCAAGGGCAACGAGATCCTGTGGTGGAGCCAGCGCACCAACTGGGGCGAGCTGTACCTCTACGACGCGGCGACCGGCAAGCTCAAGCACGCGGTGACGAGCGGCGACGGCAACGTCGCGAACGTCGTGCGCGTGGACGAGGATTCGCGCACGGTGTGGTTCACCGGCACCGGTCGCACCCCGGGCCTGGATCCGTACTACCAGCAGCTGTTCAAGGTCTCGCTCGACGGCGGCGCGCCGGTGCTGCTGACGCCGGAACCGGCCAACCACACGATCACGCTGTCGCCCGACGGCAGGCACTTCGTGGATTCGTGGTCGACGCCGGTCGAACCGCCCGTCGCCGTGCTGCGCGATTCGGACGACGGCTCGACCGTCGCCCCGGTCGCCACCGCCGACATCTCGCGGCTGAAGGCCGCCGGCTGGGTGCCGCCGGTCCCGTTCACGGTCAAGGCGCGCGACGGCAAGACCGACCTGTACGGCCTGATGTTCAAGCCCACGAACTTCGATCCGTCGAAGAAGTACCCGATCGTCGACTACGTGTACCCGGGCCCGCAGACCGGTTCGGTCGGCAGCCGCACCTTCAACGCGGCGCGCGGCGACCACCAGGCGCTCGCCGAGCTCGGCTTCGTCGTGGTCGCCATCGACGGCATGGGCACGCCCTACCGCTCCAAGGCCTTCCACGACGGCTACGCCGCCGACATCGCCGACAACACGCTGCCCGACCAGGTCGCCGGCCTGAAGGAACTCGGCGCGCGCTATCCGTGGATCGACCTCGGCCGCGTGGGCATGTGGGGCCATTCCGGCGGCGGCAACGCCACCGCGGCGGCGATGTTCCACTACCCGGACTTCTTCAAGGTCGGCTGGGCCGAGAGCGGCAACCACGAGAACCGCAACTACGAGGACGACTGGGCCGAGAAGTGGCAGGGCCTGCTCGAGACCAAGGCCGACGGCACGACGAACTACGACACCCAGGCCAACTGGAAGTACGCGAAGAACCTGAAGGGCAAGCTGATGCTCACCCACGGCCTGATGGACGACAACGTCCCGCCGACGACCACGCTGCTGGTGGTGGACGCGCTGATCAAGGCCAACAAGGACTTCGATTTGATCGTGCTGCCGAACGCGCACCACGGCTACGGCATGGATTCGTTCTACATCATGCGCCGCCGCTGGGACTACTTCGTGCGCAACCTCGCCGGCGACACGCCGCCGGACCAGTACGAGATCAAGCCGCCGCAGATGTAACGTGCCAGGAAGCGAAGCAGTTGGCCACGGATTACACGGATCAGATCGGATCGGCTCCAGGACTCTCGAGGTTCCTGGACCCAATCCGATCTGATCCGTGTTAATCCGTGGCTGATTTGCTTTTTGGCGGTCAGGCTTTCTGGCCGAAGAGGATCTTCTTTTCGGCGTCGGAAAGCGGCTGCCCCGAGGACGGGTTCACGGTCTTCGAAAGGGCGTAGGCGCGCTTCGTCGCCGGCCGCGCGCGGATCGCGGCCTGCCAGCGGCGCACCTCGGCGAACGGCTCGAGGTCGAGCGGTGCCCTGTCGTACGGGCTGATCCATGGATAGCACGCCATGTCGGCGATGCCGTACTCGCCGGCGATGAATTCGCGGCCGCGCAGGCGCGTGTCGAGCACGCGCAGCAGCCGCTCCGATTCGCGGCGATACCGCTCCTGCGCATACGGGATCGCTTCCGGCGCGTAGACGCTGAAGTGGCCGTGCTGCCCGGTCATCGGGCCCAGCCCGGCCATCTGCCAGAACAGCCACTCCAGCGCTTCCCAGCGGCCGTGCGGCTCCGCCGGCAGGAAGCGCCCGGTCTTCTCCGCGAGGTACAGCAGGATCGCGCCGGACTCGAACAGCGCGATCGGTCCGCCGCCGCCCGCCGGCGCGTGGTCCACCAGCGCGGGCATCTTGTTGTTGGGCGAGATCGCCAGGTACGCGGCTTCGAACTGCGCGCCCTTGCCGATGTCCACGGGCACGATGCGGTAGGGCTGCGGGGCGCCGGCCTCGGCCAGCTCCTCCAGCATCAGCGTGATCTTGTGCCCGTTCGGCGTGGGCCAGTAGTACAGGTCGAGCATGGGGGAATCCTGCAACGCGGGGCCGTCCAGCCTAGCGCGAAGCGCCCGGCACCGTTTACGCTGCACGGCCGCCCGCACCCGTCCGCGCCCGCATGTCCGACCCGAACACCTCCGTCAGAGCCGCCTCCGTCCGAGCCGCCTCGCTGTCGCCGCTCTCCGCGCTGATCTTCTCCTCGCGCTGGCTGCAGCTCCCGCTCTACCTGGGCCTGATCGTCGCGCAGGCGGTGTACGTGTTCCTGTTCGCGAAGGAACTGTGGCACCTGATCCACGAGGCGCCGGCGCTGGGCGAGCAGGACATCATGCTGATCGTGCTCGGCCTGATCGACGTGGTGATGATCTCCAACCTGCTGGTGATGGTGATCGTCGGCGGCTACGAGACCTTCGTGTCGCGGCTGCGGCTGGAAGGCCATCCGGACCAGCCGGAGTGGCTGAGCCACGTCAACGCCTCGGTGCTGAAGGTGAAGCTGGCGATGGCGATCATCGGCATCTCCTCGATCCACCTGCTGAAGACGTTCATCGAGGCCGGCACGCTCGGCCTGCCGGTGTGCGCGGTCGTCCCGGCGGGCACGCCGTGCACGCGCTTCACCCCGGACGGCGTGATGTGGCAGACGATCATCCACTGCGTGTTCATCCTGTCGGCGATCGGCATCGCCTACACCGACCGGGTGATGCAGGCCACGTCCAGCAGGCGTGAGGAACACGCGCACTGAAGGCGCCACCCGGGTCGCAGTCCGCGCGCCGGACGCCCGGTAGAATGGGCGGATGGATGTCTCGCACCTTCTCGACGGCCTGAATCCCGCGCAGCGCGAGGCCGTCACCGCGCCGGCGGGCCACTACCTGGTGCTGGCCGGCGCGGGCTCGGGCAAGACCCGCGTGCTCACCCACCGCATCGCCTGGCTGCACGAAGTGCACGGCGTGCCGCTGCACGGCATCCTCGCGGTCACGTTCACCAACAAGGCCGCCGCGGAAATGCGCGGCCGCGCCGAGCGCCTGCTCGAGCGCTCCGGCCGCGGCGGCGCGCGCGGCATGTGGATCGGCACCTTCCACGG
>DASTWT010000122.1:0-4333 GCA_035765815.1 Luteimonas sp.
CTTCGGCCTGCTGCCGGATCCGGCGAAGCACCTGTTCGCCATCGCCGAGCTGCGCCACGACGCCACGCGCCTGGGCATCCGCAAGCTGGACCTCGGGCCGAGCGGCGGCCGCGTGCAGTTCGAAGCCAAGCCGCGCGTCGACCCGATGACGGTGATCCAGCTGATCCAGAAGCAGCCGCGGCATTACGCGATGGAAGGCCCGGACAAGCTGCGGATCCGCCTCGAACTGCCCGATGCCGCGCAGCGCCTGCAGGCGGCGCGCGGCCTGCTCGCCGCGCTGGGGCCGGCATGACGGGGCAGGCCACCGATGGCGCGGCCATGCCCGGATGGGACGGCAGCCTGGACGGCGCCCATGCGCTCCAGCGCGCGCTGGCGCTGCGCGTGCGCAAGCGCGACGACTTCGCGCAGCCGTTGCGCAGCGTCGCCGGCTTCGACGTCCGCTTCGTGGACGAAGGCGCGGTCGCGCTCGTCGCCGCGGTGCTGCTGGACGCCGGGACATTGCGGCCGCTCGGCGAGGCGCTCGTGCGCATGCCTTCGGCCGCGCCCGGCTCGAGCGATCCGGAGCTGCTCGGCCTTCGCGCCTGGCCGGCGCTGCGCGAGGCGCTCGCGCGCCTGCCGCAGCGGCCCGACGTCGCCTTCCTCGATGGCCACGGCATCGCGCATCCGCGCCGGCTCGGCATCGCCGCGCATTTCGGCGTGGCCGCCGACCTGCCGAGCATCGGCGTCGCCGGCGAAGCGTTGCTCGGCACCGCGGCATCGCTGCACGAAATCCGCGGCGCGCACACGCCGCTGCGCGACGACGGCGAGCACGTCGGCTGGCTGCTGCGCAGCAAGCCCGGCGCGCCGCCGCTGGTGGTGTCGCCGGGGCATCGGGTCTCGATGACCGCCGCGGCGCAGCTGGTGATGCGTTTCGTCGCCGCCGATCGCCTGCCCGAGCCGATCCGCCTGGCCGACGCCCTGGCGTCGCGCGGACGCGCCGGAGGCCGCGAATCGTGAACCAGGGCGCCCCGCGCGGGCGCGATCATGGCTAGACTGGGGTCGCCGTCGGTCCAACGGAGCCTCGCCATGACCCGCTTGCGCAGCCTCGCCGCCGTCCTCCTGCCCGCGCTCATGGCGTTCGCGCTCGCCGCCTGCGCGGCGACGGCGACCGGTACCCGTGGCGGCGCCACGGGGCCTGCGGACGGCGACCGGTTCTCCCTCGCGCCGGGCGCCATGGTGACGCTGCCCGGCGAGGGCACGCTGCGTTACGCCCGGCTGGTCGACGATTCTCGCTGCATGCCCGACGTACAGTGCGTCTGGGCGGGCGACGCCGAGGTCGCGTTCGAATGGCGGCCCACGCGCGGCGGCACCGACGCGTTCAGCCTGCACACCGGCAAGGGCGACAAATCGCATCGCATCGGCAGGCACCTCCTGGTGCTCGCGGGGCTGGAACGCGGCGTGGCGCCGGAAGCGCAACTCACGCTGGAGGCCGCGCCGTGACATTGGTGATCGCGCCGCGCGTGCACGACCTCGGCGGCTTCCAGGTGCGGCGCGCCGTGCCCTCGCTGCAGGCGCGCAGCGTGGGGCCGTTCGTGTTCGTCGACCACATGGGCCCCGCGGTGTTCGCGCCCGGGCACGGCATCGACGTCCGCCCGCATCCGCACATCGGCCTGGCCACGGTGACGTTCCTGTGGTCGGGCACGATCACGCATCGCGACACCCTCGGCAGCGTGCAGGACATCACCGCGGGCGACGTCAACTGGATGACCGCCGGCCGCGGCATCGCGCACTCCGAGCGCACGCCGCTGCAGTTGCGCGAAGGCGAGCATCCGCTGCACGGCATGCAGACCTGGGTGGCGCTGCCGAAGGCGCACGAGGAGACGGCGCCCGAGTTCCACCACCATCCCGCCGCGAGCCTGCCGCAGGCGCGCCACGGCGGCGCGCTGCTGCGCGCGATCGCGGGCCGCGGCTTCGGCATGGAATCGCCGGTTCGGGTGTTCGCCGACACGCTGAACGTCGCCATCGACCTCGCGCCCGACGCGGAACTGGCGATCGAAGCCTCGCACCCGGAGCGTGCGCTCTACGTGCTCGAGGGCGAGGCGCAACTCGACGGCGCCGACATTCCCGTGCAGCACCTGGTGCTGCTCGATCCGGGCACCCGCCCGACGCTGCGCGCGCGCACGCCGCTGAAGGCGATGCTGTTCGGCGGCGAACCGCTGGACGCTCCGCGGCACCTGTGGTGGAACTTCGTATCCTCGTCCCGGGAGCGCATCGAGCAGGCCAAGCTGGACTGGACGGAGGGCCGGTTCGGCAAGGTGCCTGGCGACGACAAAGAGTTCATTCCGCTGCCTGCCTAGGAGGAGGATCCGATGCCACGGACCATCGCCACCCTGACCCTGCCGGCGCTGCTGCTGGCGGGCGCCGCGCACGCCCAGGACGCCGCGCCGGCCTCACCGCCCGCGAACTGCCCGCAGCTGCCGCCGGACGCCGGACTGACCTGGGAAGCGCGCAGCTCCGACGCGGGCGACTTCTGCCAGGCGCTGTTCCCCGACGGCACCGAGGCGTTCGGCCTGTACATCACGCCCGAGGCCACGTTCGAGCCGGTGCGCCGCAACCGCGCCGAGCGCGGCTACACGATCGACGGGCACGAGGTCACCTGGTACCGCGCGCAGATCGCCTCCCAGCCCGGGGTGCAGGCACGCGAGACCACGGTGGAACTCACCGACGGCCGCCACGCGCACATCTGGCTGCAGTCGCCGTCGCAGGCGCAGCTCGACGGCACGCTCAAGCTCGTCGGCGGCATCCACTTCCAGGGCGCCGGCATCGCCTCCACCGGCGACTGAGGGGCAGGCGCCGCGCGCCGTGCGCGGCCCCGCCCGGGCGTTCGTCAGAAGCGGCCTTCCTGGAAATCCACGAAGGCCTGCATGACCTGTTCGCGCGTGTTCATCACGAACGGGCCGTAGCGCGCGACCGGCTCGCGCAACGGCCGGCCGGCGACCAGGATCAGGCGCGCGCCCTGCGCGCCGCCACGCACCGCGAACAGATCGCCGCCGCCGAGCACGCCGAGCTCGTGCGTGGCGAGCGCGCACGCGCCGCCGCCCTCGCCCACCGTCGCATCGCCCTCGAACACGTAGGCGAACGCGTTGTGCCCCTCGGGCAGCGCGTAGGCCCACTCGGCGCCGGGCTCCAGCGCGACGTCGAGGTACAGCGGATCGGTCGCCGGCTGCTCGATCGGCCCGCGCACGGGGGCGCCGCCGGCATCGGGCACGACGCCGGCGATCACCTTCACTTCGACGCCGCGCGCCACCGCCGCCCGCGGGATGTCGCCGGGCGCGAACTCCTGGTAGCGCGGCTCGGACATCTTGGCGCTGGCGGGCAGGTTCACCCACAGCTGGAAACCGCGCATGCGGCCTTCCTGCTGCTCGGGCATCTCCGAATGCACCAGGCCGCGGCCGGCGGTCATCCACTGCACGCTGCCGGGGACCAGCAGGCCCTCGTTGCCGTGGTTGTCCTTGTGGCGCATGCGGCCGTCGAGCATGTAGGTGACGGTCTCGAAACCGCGGTGCGGATGGTCCGGGAAGCCGGCGAGGTAATCCTCGGCGCGGTCGGTGCCGAACTCGTCGAGCATCAGGAACGGATCGAGCATGTCGAGTTCCGGATTGCCGATCACGCGGGTGAGCTTGACCCCGGCGCCGTCGGACGCGGGCATGCCGCGCAGGCTGCGGACGACGCGGGCGGCTTCGGGGGCGGGGGCGGTGGTGCGGTCCATGGCGGACTCCTGGTGTGCCTGGTCGACAGGATGGCGGTGGGGGCGGCCGTCCCCAAGCCCATCCTGCCGCACACAGCGTTCCATCCGCGTCGAGCCGCGCGGGGCTTTCGCTTCGGGGCGGGCTCCGCGAAGACGTCTCGGCCTTCGTGGGGGTCGCGATTTCGGACACATCCCAAAGCGAGGCTCCCCGCTTTTGATGGATGAAGGAAGCGGGGAGTCGCGGCGTGCGAGGCGACGGAAGCGTGCGTGGAATTCCGGGGGCCTTGGCGGCATGGATGCCGCCACGGAGCCTACATGGATGTACTTGCGGCGTCCCCCGGAACTGCCCGCACGCTTACGGAGCCCAGCCCCGAAGGCGATGCGCGGCAAGCCCAGGCGCGGACGAGGCGGGCGATTTCGGCGACGCCGTCGGTGAGCGCGGCGGGGCCCGGCTGCAGGATCAGCGGCGACTTGATCTCGTGCAGCTCGCCGTCGCGCACCGCCGGGATCGCGTCCCAGCCCGGTCGCGCCGCGACCTTCTCCGGCCGGAACTTCGTGCCGCACCACGAGCCGAGAATCATGTCCGGCGCGCGACGCACCACTTCC
>DASTWT010000123.1:0-3675 GCA_035765815.1 Luteimonas sp.
GAGCCGTAGTTGAAGCGCGCCATCTCGGCGAAGCGCTCGATGACCACCCGCTGGTCGCGGTAGTCCTTCGCGGTGACCGCCTTGCCGTAGCGCGGGATCTCGATCCCGCTCCAGACCGTTTCCACGCCGGACACCAGCAGCGCGCCGACCATCACCACCGCCATCGGGCCGAAGTCGCAGTCGAAGTGGCACACGAGGCGCTCGTTGCGCGCGAACAGCCGCGGCACCGCCGCGACCGCCGCCGGCCCGACCGAGAACAGGCGCCCGGGCACGTGCACGGTGCGCAGCAGGCGCCCGGTCCAGGGCATGTGCACGCGGTGGTAGTCGCGCGGCGAGAGGTACACCGTCGCGAACAGGCCGTCGGCGAAAGGCGCGGCGGCTTCCGCGTCCGCCAGCAGCTCGGCGGCGGTGTACGACCGGCACTTGGCCTGGAAGATGCGGCCGCCCTCGATCACGCCGCACTGGCTGATGCGGCCGTCGGCAGGCATCAGCAGCGCGCGCGGGTCGGCGTCGGCGGTGCGCGCCCCCGGCTTCAGCGCGCGGGTGAAGAAGGCATTGAAGCTCTCGTAGCCGTGCGGATCGGATTCAAGCGCCTCCGACAGGTCGACGCCGAAGCGCTGCACGACCGTCCCGATCAGCCAGCGCCGCACGCGCGGGTTGGGCGAATAGGCGAGCTGGCGCGCAAGCGACGACAGCAGCCGGTGCGGCAGCGCGTGGGTGAGGGCGGTCAGCGCGTCCATGGCATCGCTGCGTGCGGTCAGGGGCGCGCGCGGGTCAGCGCGGCGAGGTCGGACGCGATCGCCTGCGCGTCCAGCGCGCCTTCGGAATGCTGGATGACGCCGGCCATCCGCGCCTTCGGGTCGAGCACCGCGATCGCCGCCGAGTGATCGACGCTGTACTGGTCCGCGGGCGCGCCCGGGGGCGCGGGCACCTTCATGAAGACCAGCGACAGCGAGCGCGCGAACGCCTCGAGCGCGGGGACGTCGGCGGTCGCGGCGAGCGTGTCCTTGTGGAACGCGTGCGCGTATTCGCCGACGCGGTCCGGGGAGTCGCGGTCCGGGTCCACCGAGACGAACAGCAGCCGCGGCCGCGTCGCCTCGGGCAGGGCCGCCCACTGCTTCTGCGCCTGCGCCAGCTGGGCGAGCGTGGTGGGGCAGACGTCCGGGCAGTGGGTGAAGCCGAGGAACACCAGGGTCCAGTGCCCCTGCAGCTCGCCCGGCACCAGCGGAGTGCCGTCGGACTGCTGCAGCGAGAACGCCGGCAGCTCGCGGGGCTGGTCGAACAGGCGCACCACCTGCAGCTGCGGCTGCTGCGCCTGCGCCTGCAGCGCGAGGCGGTGCTGCGCGGCCCAGAACCCGAAGGCGGCGGCCACGGCGCAGGCCAGGACGACGAGGGTGGTGCGGTTGAACATGGGAACCCTACTTCAGCAGCCACTTGAACTTCGGCCATGATAGCCGCGCCACCGCTATAATTCCCGGTCCAGCCCGAGGCGGCGGCCATGACCGACGAGCTCCAGACCATCATCGACCTGATCCGCTACGGGGCCAGCCGCTTCAGCGCCGCGGGGCTGACCTTCGGGCACAGCTACGACAACGCCCTGGACGAGGCCACCCAGCTCACCCTGCACGCCCTGCACCTGCCGCACGACCTGCCGCCGGCCTACGGCAACGCCCGGGTCACGCTGGCGGAGAAGGAAGACGTGCTGGCGCTGTTCCTGCGCCGCATCGAGGAGCGCATCCCGGCCGCCTACCTGGCCGGCGAGGCCTGGTTCGCCGGCCTGTCGTTCAAGTCCGACCGGCGCGCCCTGGTGCCGCGATCGCCGATCGCCGAACTGATCGAGTCGGGCTTCGAGCCCTGGCTCGGCGGCCGCGAGGTCCGGCGCGCGCTCGACCTGTGCACCGGCTCGGGCTGCATCGCCATCGCGATGGCCCACCACAACCCGGACTGGCACGTCGACGGCGTGGACCTGTCGGACGAGGCGCTGTCGCTGGCGCGCGAGAACGAGCAGCGCCTGCACGTGAAGAACGTGCGCCTGCTGAAGTCGGACCTGTTCTCCGCGCTGTCGGGCGAGCACTACGACCTGATCGTCACCAACCCGCCGTACGTCACCGACGCCGAGACCGACGCGCTGCCGGCCGAATACGCGCACGAGCCGGAACTCGGCCTGCGCGCGGGGCACGACGGCCTCGACCTCGCGCTGCGCATCCTGCGCGACGCGCCGCTGCACCTGACCGAGGACGGCCTGCTGGTGTGCGAGGTGGGCGAGGCCGAGCAGGCGCTGGTGAAGCTGCTGCCGGAGCTGCCGCTGATGTGGGTGGAATTCAAGGTCGGGGAGATGGGCGTGTTCGTCGCCGAGCGCCACGACCTGGTCGCGCACCATGCGCGCATCCGCAAGCTCGCCGACGCGCGCGGCGCGGGTGCCCCGGCCGCGGCAGCCTCCGCAGCCGCGCGGGTCGCCGCCGGCGCCCCGCCGGCGGAAGCGCAGGTGGACGCGGACGACGCGCCCGGCCTGTTCTAGGCGCGCGGGACGCGATGAACACCTTCGGCCGGCTGCTGCGCGTCACCACCTTCGGCGAATCGCACGGGCCGGCGATCGGCTGCGTCATCGACGGTTGCCCGCCCGGCCTCGAGCTCGCGCCGGAGGATTTCGTGCACGACCTCGCGCGGCGCGCCACCGGCCGCACCCGGCATACCTCGCAGCGGCACGAGGCCGACGAGGTCGAGATCCTGTCCGGCGTCCACGAAGGCGTCGCCACCGGCACGCCGATCGCGCTGCTCGTGCGGAACACCGACGCGCGCAGCAAGGATTACGACGCGATCGCGGAGCAGTTCCGTCCAGGCCACGCCGACTACACCTACTGGCAGAAGTACGGCCGGCGCGATCCGCGCGGCGGCGGTCGCGCCTCCGCGCGCGAGACGACGATGCGCGTCGCCGCCGGCGTCGTCGCGAAGAAATGGCTCGCGCGGCGACACGGCGTGATGGTGCACGGCTGGCTCGCGCAGCTCGGCAGCGTCGTGCCGCGCAGCGCCGACCTCTCGGCCGTGGACGCGAATCCGTTCTTCTGGCCGGACGCGGCGCAGGTGCCGGAGCTGGAAAGCTACATGGACGCGCTGCGCAAGTCCGGCGATTCGGTCGGCGCGCGCGTCACCGCCGTCGCCACCGGCGTGCCGCCGGGCTGGGGCGAGCCGGTGTACGGCAAGCTCGACGCCGAGCTCGCCGCGGCGATGATGTCGATCAACGCCGTGAAGGGCGTGGAGATCGGCGACGGCTTCGCCAGCGTCGCGCAGAAGGGCAGCCAGCACCGCGACGAGGCGACCGCCGCGGGTTTCCTTTCCAACCATGCGGGCGGCATCCTCGGCGGCATTTCCAGCGGCCAGCCGGTGGTGGTGTCGGTCGCGTTCAAGCCGACCTCGAGCCTGCGCCTGCCCGGGCGCAGCCTCGACGTGCACGGCAACGAGGTCGAGGTGGTCACGACGGGGCGGCACGACCCGTGCGTGGGCATCCGCGCGGTTCCGATCTGCGAGGCGATGCTCGCGCTGGTGCTGATGGACCAGGCGCTGCGGCATCGCGCGCAGTGCGGCGACGTGGGTGAAATGTCCCCCAGGATTCCAGGATGAAGATGCAAGGCAGGCGGCTGTGAACGGCAAGCGATTCAAGGTTGCGGTGGTCGGCGC
>DASTWT010000124.1:0-13981 GCA_035765815.1 Luteimonas sp.
CTCGACTTCGTGCTGGTGATCTTCCTGGCGTTCGGCGCGAGCTTCGAGCTGCCGGTGGCGCTGGTGATCCTGGTGCTGCTCGGCTGGGTGACGCCGGCGCAGCTGCGCGAATGGCGCGGCTACGCGATCGTCGGCATCTTCATCGTCGCGGCGGTGATCACGCCGCCCGACGTCGTCTCGCAACTGCTGCTCGCGCTGCCGATGGTGGCGCTGTACGAGGCGGGCATCCTCGCCTCGCGCGCGCTGGTCCGGTCGCGCGCGCGCGACGCGGCGACGGCGCGCGACGACCGGCGCGCGTGAACGCGACGGCGCCGCGCAGCGCATCGTTCCTGCGCCGCAGCTTCGCCTGGCTGCTCGACGCGATCCCCCTCGCGCTGCTCGCGACGGCGCTCGCGTGGCACTGGGCCGCGCCCGCGGCCGTCCGGTTCTCCGCCGGCTACCGGGCGCTGTCCGACCTGGTCGCGCAGCGCATGGTCGACGGCCTGCTCGCGGGCACGCAGGCGCCGGCGCTGGCCCACGCGCTCGTGCGCGATCCGGTGCTGCAGGCCGCCGCGGCGCACGTGCAGGACGCGCTCTTCGCGCTGCTCGTGCCGTGGACGCTGGCGTACGCCGCGCTCGCCTTCGCCTGGCACGTCGCCGGCGACCTGTCGCCATGGCGGGCCTCGCCGGGCAAGCACGCGCTGGGCCTGCGCGTCGAAGCGCTGGACGGCGCCGCGCCGACCGCGCCGCAGGCGATGCTCCGCGAAGCGGCGGGCGCGCTGTCCTGGCTCACCCTCAACCTCGGCCATGCGCTGGCGCTGCTGCCGCCGCGCCGGCAGTCGCTGCACGACCGCATCGCCCGCACCCGCGTCGTATTTTTCTTCAGGCCTCGATGCCGGTGACCGGCGCCGCGGCCGCCGGGGCGCCTTCGCCGTCGAGCATCTGTCGCCACGCGAAATAGATCGCCGACAGCAGCGGCGGCATGATCACCGCCGAACCGAGCAGTTGCAGCACGACCTGCATCGCCGCTTCGCCCAGGACCGCCGCCACGAGCAGGCCGACGATCGAGAGGCCGATGTACGTCGCCACGATCGCGATGAAGGTCAGCACCAGGAACACCAGCAGCGCCGGCAGGTTGCGCACGCACGCGCGGAAGCTGCGGCGCATCGCCGCGGACGCGCTGGTGTCGCGGAACATGATTTCCGGGATCGCGACGAAGGTGAAGAAGCTCGCGACCACGCCGATCACGATCACCAGCAGGAACCACAGCAGCAGGCGGCCGACCGGCAGGTCGGCGAACAGCGCCGGGTCGGGCGTCGCCTGCGCGCCCGCGCGCTCCACCGCCTGCGCGATCTCCATCAGCGGGCCGCGGCCCACCATCGCGAACAGCAGCACCACGCACAGCACGAGCGCCGCGATGTTCGGCAGCAGCGTCGCCAGCAGGCGACCGGTGCGGCCGCGGTGCATGCCCTCGAGCAGGTGCGAGGGCAGCGCCGGGCCGCCCGAGGCGACGCTGCGCGCGGCGTACACGAAGCCGCCCATCAGCAGCGGGCCGAGCAGCACCAGCAGCACTTCCAGCGCCATGAACAGCCCGGGGTTCACCGGCGCGGCGAGGCCGACGAGCAGCGCGATCGCGCCGTAGATCACGCCGAGCAGGCCGAACGCCAGCGGCGCCCTGCGCAGGTTCGCCAGGCCGTCGAGCAGCCATTGCGCGCCAGCGGAGGCCGGCACCTTGTCCACGCGATCTCCAGCATTCATTCCAGCGTCCTCGGATCCGGTGCTGCGGTTCAGGCCGCGACGGCGGCCGGCGTTTCGCCGGGACCCGCGATGTCGCGCCACATGTAGTACATCGCGGCGCCGCCGACGGCGATCGTCGCCACCAGCAGCGCCAGGTAGAGGACTGCGCCCACGATCGCCGCCAGCCACAGCGCGAACAGCTTGCCGACCGTCATCAGCAGCATGACGGCGGCCACGACCAGCACCGCCAGGACCGTCACCAGGGCGATGCCGGACAGCACCAGCACGAACAGCGCCGGCAGGTTGCGCAGCACGCCCAACGCGCCTTCGCGCAGGGCCGCCGCGATGCCGCGGCCGCGCAGCGCGACCTGGCCGACGGCGACCGCCTGCAGCCCGTTGCCCACGGTGCCGAAGACCATGTTGACGAGGTAGACCTTCCAGAAGCCCGCGGGCACCGCGTGCTGCGCGCCCGTCGCGGCGCCGTGCAGCGTCGACAGGTACCAGCGGCCGACCTCCGGCGCCCACGCGGCGATGATGCCGATCATCACCGCCTGCTGCACGACCACCACCACGAGCAGGACGAGGAACGCATCGAGTCCGGCGCCGACGTCGGCGAAGCCGCGCAGCGCGTCGGTGGCGCGCGCGGCGCGGCCCGATTCGACCGCGTCGATCACGCGCATGTAGCCGACGAGCCCGAACGCGAAGAGCAGCAGCAGCGGCACCATGAACACGAACCACATCGCCAGCGTCGCCGCGGTCGATGCCCCGAACGCGGCGATGCCGCCGATGCCGACGATCGCGAGGGCGATCATCGCGACCATCCCGACGAGCAGCAGCAGGCCGGCGCCGCCGAAGATGGCGAGGGCGCCGCGGCGGCCGATGTCGATCGCGTCCCGGAGCCAGCGGAATCCCGCCAGCGCGCCGGCCGAACGGATCTTGCCCGTGGACACTTCCATGCAGGTCTTCCTCCCCGGGGACCGCGCCGGCGCGCGGCGCGCCGTGCGGCCATCCTAGCAGCGCGCGTCAGCGCCGCGCAGCGCGCGCGTGGCGCACGAAGCGGCGCAGGACCCGGCGCGCGTGCGGCGCGGCGGTCACCTCGGCGGCCATCCGGGCGGGATCGCGGCCTTCGCGCGCGAGCGCTTCCCGGCGGGCGTCCACGTAGCCGCGCATGTGCGTGGTGCTGAATTCGGGGTGGAACTGGACGCCCCACGCCGCCTCGCCCCAGCGGAAGGCATGGCAGGCGTCGCCGGCGGAGCGCGCCAGCAGCGTCGCGCCGTCGGGCATCCGCAGCACGCTCTGCAGGTGCGTCGCCTGCGCCGGGAAGCGGCCGGGCAGCCCGGCGAACAGGGCGTCGGCCGTCGCCGCCGGCGCGGTCTCGATCTCGACCGTGCCCATCTCGCGGCCGGCGGGGTTGTCGCCGACCTCGCCGCCCAGCGCGTGCGCGAGCAGCTGGTGCCCGTAGCAGATGCCCAGCAGCGGCACGCCGGCGCGCGCGGCCTCGCCGAGCCAGGCGGCGGTGCGCTCGCTCCAGGGATGGCGATCGGTGACCATCGCGCCGGACCCGGTGACGATGGCGCCGGCGAATCCGTCCGGCGACGGCAGGCCGGTCGCGCCGCGTTCGACGTCCAGCACGGCGACCTCGCCGGCGCCGAGGCCGGCGGCGACGCGGATCCAGTGCGGAAAACCCCGGTGGCGCCGCATCGAAGCGACCGGCTGGCCGGTCTCGAGGATCAGGAAGGGCGCATTCACGCCCTTATACTAGCCCGCTTCCCGTTGCAGACCCACGCATGACCGGCCCGACCTTCCAGGAACTGATCCAGCGCCTCAACGCCTATTGGGCGGAGCGCGGCTGCGTGCTGATCCAGCCGCTGGACATGGAAGTCGGCGCCGGCACGTTCCATCCGGCGACGTTCCTGCGCTCGATCGGGCCGGAGCCGTGGAATGCGGCGTACGTGCAACCCTGCCGCCGCCCGACCGACGGCCGCTACGGCGAGAACCCGAACCGCCTGCAGCGCTACTACCAGTACCAGGTGGTGATGAAGCCGAACCCCGACGACATCCAGGAGCTGTACCTGGGGTCGCTGCGCGCGCTCGGCATCGATCCGCTGGTGCACGACCTGCGCTTCGTCGAGGACAACTGGGAATCGCCGACGCTCGGTGCCTGGGGCCTGGGCTGGGAGGTGTGGCTCAACGGCATGGAGGTGACGCAGTTCACCTACTTCCAGCAGGCCGGCGGCCTGGAGTGCAAGCCCGTGCTCGGCGAGATCACCTACGGCCTCGAGCGGCTGTGCATGTACCTGCAGAACGTCGACGACGTGTTCGACCTGGTGTGGACGCACGGGCCGGACGGCGCGCCGATCACCTACCGCGACGTGTACCACCAGAACGAAGTCGAGCAGAGCGCCTACAACTTCGAGCACGCCGACGTCGCCGAGCTCTTCCACCGCTTCGACGCCTGCGAGCGGGAAGCGCTGCGCCTGGTCGAGCTCGGGCTGCCGCTGCCGGCCTACGAGCAGGTGATGAAGGCCTCGCACAGCTTCAACCTGCTCGACGCGCGCCGCGCGATCTCGGTGACCGAGCGCCAGCGCTACATCCTGCGCGTGCGCAAGCTGTCGCAGGCGGTGGCCGAGGCGTATTTCGCGCAGCGCGAGAAGCTCGGGTTCCCGGGCCTGCGCGACGCCGTCGCCGCGGAGGCCGCGCGATGAGCGACGCCGCCGCGATGAAGCCGCTGCTGGTCGAGATCGGTACCGAGGAACTGCCGGTCGGCGCGCTGCCGGGGCTGGCGCAGGCGCTGTTCGACGGCGCGATCGACGGGCTCGCGAAGCGCGGCATCGCGTTCGAGCGCGGCGAGGCGAAGCCGCTGTACACGCCGCGTCGCCTCGCGGTGCTGCTGCCGGGCGTCGCGGCCGAGCAGCCGGAACAGCATTCGGAAGTGCTCGGGCCCTACGTGAACATCGCGCTCGATGCGGACGGACGGCCGACGAAGGCGCTCGAAGGCTTCGCCGCGAAGGCCGGCGTGCACTGGAGCGCGCTCGCGCGCACCAGCGACGCCAGGGGCGAGCGCTTCGTCCACCGCGCCACCCGCGCCGGCGCGGCCACCGTTGCGCTGCTGCCGGAGATCGTGCGCGAGGCCGTCGCCGCGATGCCGATCCCGAAGCCGATGCGCTGGGGCGCGCGCAGCGAAGGCTTCGCCCGGCCGGTGCACTGGTTCGTGCTGCTGCTCGGCGACGAGGTGGTGGACGGCGAGCTGTTCGGCCTGCGCGCCGGTCGCGTGAGCCGCGGCCACCGCTTCATGTCCGCGAGCCACGTCTCCATCGGCGCGCCCGGCGAGTACGTCGACACGCTGCGCAGCGCGCGCGTGCTGGTGGACCCGGCCGAGCGGCGCGAGCGCGTCGTGCGCGAGGTCGAGGTCGCCGCGGAATCCGCCGGCGGCGTCGCCCGCATCGACGCGGCGAACCTCGCGCAGGTCGAATGCCTGGTCGAATGGCCGAGCGCGATCCTGTGCGGCTTCGAGCGCGGGTTCCTCGCCGTGCCGCAGGAAGCGCTGGTCGCGACCATGGAGGCGAACCAGAAGTTCTTCCCGGTGCTCGACGACGCCGGCCGCCTGACCGAGCATTTCGTCGGCGTCGCCAACATCGCGTCGAAGGATCCGTCGGAAGTGCGCAAGGGCTATGAGCGGGTGATCCGCCCGCGCTTCGCCGACGCGCGCTTCTTCTTCGACGAGGACCTCGAGCAGGGCCTGGCGTCGATGAACGAGGGCCTGGGGACGGTGACCTACCAGGCGAAGCTCGGCAGCGTCGCCGACAAGGTCGCGCGCGTGGTCGCGCTGGCCGAAGCGGTGGCGCGGGCCGCGGGCGTCGACGTCGCGCTCGCGCGGCGCGCGGCGGAATTGTCGAAGGCCGACCTGCAGTCGCGCCTGGTCAACGAATTCCCCGAGCTGCAGGGCATCGCCGGCCGTTACTACGCGCGCGCCGCGGGCGAGCCGGCCGACGTCGCCGATGCGATCGACGAGGCCTACCGGCCGCGCTTCGCCGGCGACGACATCGCGCTGTCGCCCGTGGGCAAGGTGCTGGCGATCGCCGAGCGCCTCGACACGCTCGCCGGCGGTTTCGCCGCGGGGCTGAAGCCGACCGGCAACAAGGATCCGTTCGCGCTGCGCCGCAATGCGCTGGCGCTGGCGCGCACCATCATCGAGAGCGGCCTCCACATCAGCCTCTACTACGGATTGCTGCAAGCCAGGAAACTGCAGCCGATTGCGACTGCAGACGAGGATGCGTTGGCCCTTTCGACGCATGAGTTGACGGACTTCGTGTACGAGCGATTGCGTTCCTATTACGCGGAAAAAGGCGTCCCCCAAGCACATTTCGAAGCCGTGCGAGCAGTCGAGACCGCGGCCAACGGGGAACCCGACAATCTCGCCGACTTCGACCGGCGCATCGGCGCGATCGGCGAATTCGCGACGCTGCCGGAGGCCGAGGCGCTGGCCGCGGCCAACAAGCGCATCCGCAACATCCTGCGGAAGGCCGACGGCGCGATCCCGTCGTCGGTCGACCGCGCGCTGCTGCGCGAGCCCGCGGAGTCGGCGCTGGCCGAGGCGGTCGAGGCGGCTTGCGGCGACACCGATGCGGCGCTCGCCCGCGGCGACTACGTGGCGGTGCTCGGGCGCCTCGCGCGGTTGCGGCCGCAGGTCGACGCGTTCTTCGACCAGGTGATGGTGAACGTGGACGACCCGGCCGTGCGCGGCAACCGCCTCGCCCTGCTGCAGCGGCTCGCCGACCGGCTCGGCAGCGTCGCCGCGATCGAACACCTCTCCGCGTAAAAAAACGGGGTCAGACCCCGTTTTCCAGGAAACGCGAAAAGGGGGTCCGACCCCTTTATGCTGCAGGCATGCGCCCGGTCCCCCACCCGTTCGCCACGATCGCCGTCGCCGCATGCCTGTCCGCCGCCGCCGCCGCGGCGCAGGCGGCCGTGGTGCAGCGCGTGGAGATCGTCGGCCTCGACGAGGCGATGACGGAGAACGTGCGGCTGTCGCTGTCGCTGGTCGACGTGATCGGCAAGGACGTCTCCGGCCGGCGCATGGCCTACCTGGTGCGCGAGGCGGAAGGCGAGACCCGCGAGGCGCTGGCGCCGTTCGGCTACTACGCGCCCACCGTCGCCGTGCAGCGCGACCGCGACGACGGCGTGGTCACGATCACCGTCGACCCCGGCACGCCGGTGCGGGTGCGCGACTTCAAGGTCGTGGTCGACGGGGAAGCGAACGGCGACGACGACGTGCGGGAAGCGCTCGACGCGTTCGCGCCGAAGCCCGGCGACGTGTTCGACAGCGCCGCCTACGACGCGAGCAAGGCGCGCATCGCCCGCCGCCTCGCCGAGCGCGGCTACTTCGATGCGGCGCTGGCCGGGCACCGGGTGGAAGTGACGCGCGCCGAGCATGCCGCCGACATCGACCTGCGCTGGACCAGCGGCGACCGCTTCAGCCTGGGCGCGGTCGCCTTCGTGCAGCAGCCGACGCAACCGATCGATCCGCGCCTGCTCGGGAAGCTGGTCCGATGGGCGCCGGGAACCCCGTACGACCAGCGCAGGCTCGACCGCCTGCGCGACGCGCTCGCCGGCCTCGACTACTTCAGCGGCATCGACATCGAGGCCGATCCCGCGCAAGCGGCGCAGGGCGTGGCGGGCGCCGGCAGGCAGGTGCCGGTGACCGCGACGCTGACGCCGGCGAAGCGCAGCATCTACACCTACGGCCTGAGCTACGGCACCGAAAGCGGCGCCGGCGCGCGCCTCGGCCTCGAGCGCCGCTACCTGAACTCGCGCGGGCACAAGGCGCTGGGGCAGGTCGACTGGGCGCAGAAGCGCAAGACGCTGACGCTGCAGTACCGCATCCCCGCGTTCGCATGGGTCGACGGCTGGTATGCCGCGAGCCTGCAGTTCGCCGACGAGCAGACCGACTACATCGACACCCGGCGCGCGGAATTCGTGGCCAGCCGCTACGGCGAGGTGAACCGCCGGCTCACCGCGAACGCGTCGCTGCACGTGCTGCGCGAACGCTGGGCGTACGCGCTGGTGCCCGAGGGTGGCGACGTCGCGGGCCCGGCCAGCGCGATCGACTACCGCTACGCCAGCTTCGTGTTCCCGGCCCTGCGCGCGGACTACATCGACGTCGACGACCGCCTCTTCCCGCGCCGCGGCGGCGCGGTCTCGCTCGAGGTGCGCGGCGGGCTGCGGGGCGCGGGTTCCGACGCGGATTTCTCCCAGGTGCACGCGACCGCGAACTGGTTCATCGGCCTGGGCGCCAGCGACCGCCTGCTGTTGCGCGGCGAGGTCGGGCAGACGTTCACCAACGCGCTGGTCGACATGCCGCCCAGCCTGCGCTTCTACGCGGGCGGCGCGCGCAGCATCCGCGGCTACGGCGAGCGCGAGGTCAGCCCGCGGGTGGAGACCACGCACGGCGTGTTCTCGGTCGGGGCGAAGAACGTGGTCACGGCCAGTGCGGAATACGAACGCTATTTCGGCGGCGGGCCATGGGGCGCGGCGGTGTTCGTCGACACCGGCAATGCGTTCGACGGGCGCCTGCCCGACCTGCGCACCGGCGCCGGCGTCGGCGTGCGCTGGCGCTCGCCGGTCGGGCCGGTGCGCATCGACGTCGCGCGCGGCCTCGACCATCCGGACTCGAAGTTCCAGGTCTACCTCAGCATCGGGGCGCAGCTGTGAGCGAAGCGCGCATCGCCGAACTGCGCGCGCGCCGCCGCGCCCGGCTGCGGGTGCTCGCGGTGCGCAGCGCGTTCCTCGGCGTCGGCGTGTTCCTGCTGGCCGTGCTCGCGCTGACCTGGCTGCTGAACAGCGTCGGCGGCCGCGACCTGCTGCTGCGACAGGTCGTCGCGCGGCTGCCGGCGGGCACGACGCTCGCGTGGTCGCGCGCCGAAGGCCCGGCTTCGGGGCCGCTGACGCTGCACGACGTGCGCTTCTCGATGCCGCGCCAGCGCGATCCCGACTGCGTGCCGACGCCGCAGGCGAGCTGCGCGATGGGCACGATCCGCTTCCGGGCCGCGCTGGTGGTGCTCGATCCCGCGATCCGTCCGCTGCTCGGCCGGCGGCTGCGCCTCGACGCGCTGGTGGTGCGCGACGCCGCGCTCGACCTGCCGCGCGGCGACAAGCCGTTCGAGCTGCCGCGCTGGCCGGAATCGCTGCCCGGCATCGCGCCGCCGCTGGCGCTGCAGGCGGACGACATCCGCATCGACCGGCTCGCCGTGGCGCAGGAAGCGGCGCCGCTGGTGTCGGTGCGCAGCGCGCGCGGCGGCCTGGACGCATCGCAGGGGCGGCTGCACGTCGAGCACCTCGCGGTCGACAGCGACCGCGGCCGCTTCGCGCTGCACGGCGACTACGCGCCCGGCGACGACTATCGCAGCGACCTGGTGGCCACCGCGGTGCTGCCGGCGCCGGCGGGACGCACCCCGCCCCGGCTCGGGCTGGTGGCGCGCGGGGATCTCTCGCATCTCGTCGTCGCGCTGTCGGGCAACGCGCCGGCGCCGGTGCGCGCGACGCTGGTGCTCGACGACGACAGCGGCGGCGAGCGACCACGCTGGTCGCTGCGCGCGGGCAGCGAAGCACTCGATCCGGCCTGGCTCGCCGGCGGCGGGGAGCCTGGCACGCCCGCATCGTTCGCGCTGCAGGCCGACGGGACCGCCGGCGACATGCGCCTGCAGGGCCGCTACGCGCAAGGCGGGTTCGCGGCCACGCTGGAGCCGTCGCACCTGATCCTCGCCGACCAGGTGCTGACGCTGCAGCCGCTCGCGGTCGAGCTGTTCGAGGGCGGCATTCGCGCGAACGGGCGCGTCGACCTGCGCAGGACGATCGCATCGCGTGGCCGCGCGGCGCTCGCGCAACCGGACATCCAGCTCGCGGTGAACGCGCGCGGATTGCGATTGCGCGGCGGCGCGGGCGCTTCGGTCGTCGAAGCCGACGCCGACCTCGGCATCGCCGGCACCGCCGACGCCTGGGCCGCGATCGGCCATGCCGCGCTCGCCCGCGACGGCCGGCGCGCGCAGCTGCAATTCGACGGCCGCGGCGACCGTTCGCGCGCGGCGGTGAAGCGCCTGCACGCCACGATGCCGACCGGCACGCTCGACGCCTCCGGCGAGGTGCGCTGGTCGCCCTCGCTCGCATGGACCGCGAACGCGAACCTCGCCGGCTTCGATCCGGGCTATTTCCTGCCCGACTGGCAGGGCGCGGTCGATGGGCGCATCGCCGCGAACGGCACGGCGCGCGACGACGGCGGCCTGGAGATGCGCTTCGACGCGCAACGCCTCGGCGGCCGCCTGCGCGGCCGCGCGCTCGGCGGCCACGGCACGCTCGCGATCCGCACGCCCGGCAGCGCGGCCGCCGCGCGCGGCGCGGCCACGGCGTACACCGGCGACGTCGCGCTCGCCCTGGGCGCCAGCCGCGTGCAGGCGACGGGCACCTTCGCCGACGCGCTGGACGTGCGCGCGCAGTTCTCGCCGCTGCGCCTCGACGACCTGCTTCCCGGCGCGGCCGGCACGCTGCGCGGCTCGCTCGCGCTCGGCGGCGCGCGCACCGCGCCCGACGTCACCGCCGACCTCCTCGGCGACGGCCTGCGCTACGGCGGCTGGGCCGCGGCCTCGCTGCGCGCGCACGGCCACCTGCCCTGGCGCGGCAGCGGCGGCGCGCTCGTGCTGGATGCGGGCGGCGTCGAGGCCGGCACCGCGTTCGATCGCCTGCACGCGCAAGCGCGCGGTTCGATGGAACACCTGCAACTCGAAGCCGATGCGTCCGGTGAACTCGGCAGCGTGTCGCTCGCCGGCGGCACCGACCGGCGCAACGGCCTGTGGCGGGCGAGCCTGGCAAGGCTGCGCGTGCAACCGGCGAAAGGCGGCGCATGGGCGCTGCAGGCGCCGACGTCGTTCGCGCAGCAGCAGGGCGGCTGGCGCATCGGTCGCAGCTGTGTCGCGCCGGTCGCCGATGCCGGCGCGGCCAGCGACGGCGCGGCCGGCAGCGGCACGCTCTGTGCCGCGGGCGGCTGGCCATCTCCGGGCCTGGACATCGAAGGCCGCAACGTGCCGCTGGCGCTCGCCGCGCCATGGCTGCCCGAACGCAGCGACGGGCGCGCCTGGCTCCTGCGCGGCGCCGTCGCGCTCGACGCGCACGTGCAGCCGGCCGGCAACGCATGGCGTGGCACGCTGCACGTTGCCTCGCCCGATGGCGGCATGCGCAACAGCCGGCGCTCGCGCGAGGACCTCGTCGGCTACCGCGACCTCGCGCTCGACGCGCGCTTCGACGCGCAACGCGTGGAGGCCACGATGGCCGCGATCGTCAACGGCGACGGCCACCTGCGGGCGCGCGTCGCCACCGGCTGGGACGCCTACGCGCCGCTGTCGGGCGAAGTCGCGCTCGACACCGACGAGCTCACCTGGATGGAGCTGTTCTCGCCGGACATCGTCGACCCGACCGGCAAGCTCGCGGGGCGCGTCACCCTCGGCGGCACGCGCGCCGCGCCGACGATCGGCGGCAACGCGCGACTGACCGCGTTCGCCACGGAGATTCCCGCGCTGGCGATCGCCCCGCACGACGGCGACATCCGCCTCGACGCGCTGCCCGACGGCAGCGCGCGCATCGCCGGAACGCTGGTGTCGGGCGACGGCACGCTGCGCGTCGACGGCACCCTCGGCTGGCAGGGCGACGACACCCCGCTGGTGCTGGACGTGCGCGGCAAGGACGTGCTGGTCGCCGACACGCGCGACCTGCATGCCGTCGTCGACCCCGACGTCGTCGTGCGCTACGCCGCAAAGCAGCCGCTGCAGGTCACCGGCACCGTGACCGTGCCCGAGGCGCGGATCGACCTCGAACGCCTCGACATGGGCGCATCGGTCTCCGGCGACGTCGTGGTGCTCGATCCCGAAAACCCCGAGGAAGGCCTGGCCACGCCGCTGCAGCTCGACCTCGCGCTCGCGATGGGCAAGGACGTGCGCCTCAACGGCTTCGGCCTCGACGGCACGCTCGGCGGCCAGCTGCGCGTGCGCTCGGGACCGGGCCAGGAGATGAGCGGCAACGGCGCGCTCGACGTCGGCGGCCGCTACACCGCCTACGGCCAGAAGCTCGACATCACCCGCGGCCGCCTGCTGTGGCAGAACGGCCCGATCGACGACCCGATGCTCGACATCCGCGCCGAACGCGACGTCGGCGACGTCACCGCCGGCATCGCGGTCACCGGCCGCGCCAGCCGCCCGCAGGCCGAAGTGTGGAGCGACCCGGCGATGGACCAGTCCGAAGCGCTCGCCTACCTCGCGCTCGGCCGCCCGCTGTCCACCGTCACGGGCGACGAAAGCCGCCAGCTCGACGCCGCGAGCGCCGCGCTCTCCGCCGGCAGCAGCCTGCTCGCGTCTCAGCTCGGCGCGCGCATCGGACTCGACGACGCCGGCGTCACCCAGTCGCGCGCGCTCGGCGGCAGCGTGCTCGGCGTCGGCAAGTACCTCTCGCCGAAGCTCTACGTCGGCTACGGCGTGTCGCTGCTCGGCACCGGCCAGGTACTGACGCTGAAGTACCTGCTGCGGAAGGGCTTCGACATCGAGGTCGAGTCCAGCACCGTCGAGAACCGCGCCTCGGTAAACTGGCGGCTGGAACGCTAGGCCATCCCGTGATCACGCCCCTTTTCCTCGATACCGACGACGGCCGCCATTTCCCCCGCGCTGCGCGCGATGCAGTCCGCGACGTGTGCGCGGCGACGGAGCCCGAAGTCCGTGCGCTCCTTGCATCGCTCCCCGACACGATCGAACTTGCGGCGCAGGCCGGTTCCGCCGTGCTTCCGCAAACGGGCGAACGCGGTTCTGCGGTGGGTCCACGCCGCATCGACTGGGTCGTCGATCCTTCCCTGCACGGCGGCATCGCCGCGATCGCACGCGCGCAACTCCGCGCCACGCTGTTCCATGAATTGCACCATCTGGCGCGCGGCTGGGTCAGGTTCGGCGGCGCTCCGCCCCGATCGTTCATGGACGGCGTGGTGAGCGAAGGCCTCGCGACGGCCTTCGAGCGCGATGCCGGCGGCCGCAACCCGCCCTGGGGCGATCCTCCGCGCGACGCGGCCGCGTGGGTGGCCGAGTTGATCGCGCTTCACGCCACCGCGCCCTACCACCACTGGATGTACCGGCATCCCGACGGACGCCAGTGGATCGGGTATCGAGCCGGCACGTACATCGCAGACCGCGCGATCGCGGCATCGGGACGTTCCGCCGCGCAGCTGGTGCGCACGCCCGCTACCGAAGTGCTGGCCCTGGCGGGTTTCGGCTGATCGCGCTGGAAGGAACGAATGGATCTCGCGCTCTTCGACTTCGACGGCACCATCACCACGCACGAAGCGATGCCTGCGTTCGTGCGCGCGACCACGAGCCGGCCGCGCCTGGTCGCGGGCTACCTGCTGCTGTGGCCGATGATCCTCGGCTACAAGCTGGGCATGGTCTCCGGCTCGCGGGTCCGCGCCGCGATCGTGCGCGTCGCCTACACGGGACGCCCGGCCGCATGGCTGCAGGCGCGCGGCGCGGACTTCGCGCGCGACGACCTCGAGCGGCACCTGCGCCCGGAAGCGATGCGGCGCATCGAATGGCACCGCGCACGCGGCGACGCGGTGCTGGTGGTTTCGGGCGGACTCGCGGAGTACCTGCAGCCCTGGGCCGACGCGCATGGGCTCGAGGTCGCGTGCTCGAGGCTCGGGCGTCGCGGCGACCGCCTCACCGGGCGCTACGAAGGCGCACAGTGCGTCGGCGCGGACAAGGCGCGGCGCGTGGCCGCGCGCTTCGACCTCACCGACTTCGCGCGCATCCACGCCTACGGCGACACCGCCGAGGATGAGCACCTGCTGGCGATGGCGACGGACCGCTTCTACCGTACGATGCCCGAACCCGCCGCCTGACCGGCGGACCGCGAGCCCGCCATGTCCACCACCGTGACACCCGTCGGTACCGACTTCCGCGAGGACTAGCCGCATGCGCCAGGTCCTCGCCCACGTCGCCATCGTCGTCCGCGACTACGACGAGGCGATCGCGCACTACACGGACGCACTCGGGTTCCGGCTGGTCGAGGACACGCCGCGCGAGCCGGGCAAGCGCTGGGTGGTGGTCGCGCCGCGCGGCGGCGGCACCTCGCTGCTGCTGGCGCGCGCCGCGTCGCCGGAACAGGCGCGCTTCGTCGGCAACCAGGCGGGCGGGCGCGTGTTCCTGTTCCTGCACACCGACGACTTCGCGCGCGACCACGCGCGGCT